>NZ_SCFA01000054.1 GCF_004210275.1 Rickettsiales endosymbiont of Peranema trichophorum | reverse complement strand
CTACAGATGACGACAATAGAGAGGGAGATATATGAGTCGCACTTAGCATTTTGGAGGTTTGAGGACTCAGCATTTGAAAAGAAGCGTCAGGATGCTATGGAAAAGGGAAGAAAAGAAGGAAGAGAGGAAGGCATAGCGCAAGGCGTAGCGCAAGGTGAGCGAGAGAAAGCATTGTCGATAGCCAAGTATCTGCTGAGCATGGGATTGGAGGTAAATAGGATAAGTGAAGCGACTGGTTTGAGCGAGGAAGAGGTGAGTGAGCTAATTGGCAAGTGAGGATGGATGTAAAATCAGGCTCGTTGTAGGAGCTTGTGCGTCGGGAAAAACTGGAGGTTCAATTTAATCCCTAGAATTGATAACTGGTGTCACAAAAATGATCTTAGCAAGACCTCCATTGTACGCTCTGGTTTTCAATCTCTCATTCTTTATTAACCATCGTGAGGAGGTGTTGGTGTTATAACGTAAAGTGATGTAGAGTTATTATGGCTGTAGTTAAATTGATAGGTTCAAGCTAAAAAATGCAAGATAACAATGACGGTAGATCATTTCTAATTCACGTCGAATCAAGAAGAATAGATAAAGTAAGAGAGTATTTGGAAAATGGAGGAGACGTTAACTTCAGGGGCATACTTGGTGAGACTGCTCTTCATAAAGCGTCTGACATAGGTGATCTTGAAATGTGTCAACTGCTGCTCGCTCATCATGATGTTCAAATCAGTGCGTTTGATCATGTTGGATATACACCGTTACATAATGCTGTCTATCGTGGTGCACTTGACATCATAGAGGTACTTATAAAGCATAGAGCAAATGTGAATCTCATGTCTGAAAATAGTGGAGCACCTTTACATATTGCTGTACAGGGAGATTCTGATACTACATTGTTACTGCTGGAAGCTGGTGCTGACGTTAACATTCTCAATTGTGCAGAGTTGCCACCCCTTGACATTGCTATAGAGCATAGGCATAAAGAGAACTGCATCTTGTTATTGCAGTATGGAGCTGATCCAAATCTCTGTAGAGTAAAATTAACAGCCACAAAGTTTTTTACAGATCTTTCACAAGAGGCTTTTGAGATATTAGAGCATAATGGTAGAAGTATGTTAGAGATGGTTGCTTATAGCTTAGCCCTTTCAAGGTTTTTACTTCCATTTGAAATGATTAAGGAAGTATGGACATATTATGAAAGTCCGTATTGGTGCGAAAAGTTTAATACTGAAGATATCGATAAGCTTAGGGAAGTGGTATTGCCTACACATTGTCAAAAACTTTTGAAGTATGGAGCTAGAGAGAGGGACTTGGCTGATTCACAAGCAAATAATGACGGACGAGAGTCTATCGCTTGCTCAAATACAGACACTTTCTCACAAGTAGGAGAGACACACTCAACAGCAGACTCATGTAGCGATCAAGACAACACTTTGTCAAATGAGACAGCAGTTGTAGTGAGTAATTCAGAGGTATGCTATAGCTCTACTGCAGGGATTTCAGGAAATGATCAACAAGCTGCAGTGCTTTTAAATGAGATGCTAAGATGGATATCGACATTACCGGTATGGCTTCAGGAGCACATGATGAGCTTGCATTTAGTAGCAAGACTGATGGAGTTAGTTGGTGACGGCAATAGGTTCATATTAGGTGACGTAAGAAGGGGCTTAGAGGGTCAATACGTTGACTTTACTAAATATGACGCTGTGCCGTACACTGTTCAAAACGCAAGAGCGACTGATTATGTGACAGAATATCAGCTTGAATCGGGAGAACAATGGAGTATGGATTCTACATGTTGGCATATGACAATGGATTGGAATAGCGCCGTAACACTGTACTAAGGTAGACTGATCTGTTTCTCGACTTCATCAATTGGGTGGTTGTGATGGGTGTAATTGCTTGCTTTGGTGAGATTCAGACACGACTTTTTGACAGGTAGCGTTGTGGTGGTGTGAGCTGTAATGCGGTGAAAATATGGCTTATTTCTGCTGGGATGTCTGTGGCAATCAGCGCCATGTTTTCGGTTGTCTGCATCCTCACTTCTTTGATTTCGCTTAACTGTCTATGCAATGTCTCAATCGGCATGTATACAATAGACTTCTTTCGAAACTTTAATATATGTGTATACTGACTGTAGTTCAATAGACCTCTTTCGAAACTGATTTATAGTAACTCTGCTTTGCGCACCTATTTCAATAGGCTTACGCAGCCTGATCCTCAAATCCATTTGCCTGATTTAATCTGAAACTTGGTATTATATGTTATAGTACATACGAAGCTCTTCAGGATGGGGGACTCGCTGAATGGCCACGATCTCAAGTTCTTTTAGCCTGATAAATGTTTCCATCATGTCACTGCTAAAGACGTTGCCCCGCTTTAAAAATTCCTGATCGTCTTTAAGAGCATCCAAAGCCCCTTGAAAACATGTAGGTAACTCCAGCTGTACCTCCAGGATCCCATCACACACGTTTTCAAAAGTTGGGTCTATTTGAAAAGTCGGCTCTACTTTATTAATAATACCGTCTAACCCTGCCATCACTATAGCAGCAAAGGTAAGATAAGGGTTTGCTATAGAGTCTACAAACGCTAGCTCCAACTTATTTGCTTCTTGGTGGATCAGCATCCTGGCCCTAGTCGCATCATCTTGTAGTCCTTTGTAGCTGTTGGTAGCAGGCCTCGCAAATGCGCATATTGCATTAATGTGCTTTAAAATACCACCTATATAAAAGCTTTCATGCTTTTTTAAATTCATCACCACATCTCCACCAAGCGTGGACTCCTTATATTGCGGTATAGGGTGCTCTATAAGCATTCCAGACTTCGTAACGGACATAAAAGGTTGTGGCATAAATGTTACGCTCTTACCGTAAGAACTTACGATATTTCTGATAACGTACTTGGCTTTTTGTAGATCGTCACAACTACTAAGTATATTGTTTGTATCTAAGGTAATCTCGCACCTATTATCAGTACCACTATGCCTTCTTGTTCTAACACCCATGTTTTCAAGCACAGATATGATTTCCATCCTAATGTCTTTCAGATGGTCTAAAGATATGTGACTGGCATGTTTGTGGAGCGCTTCTATATTCCTGTCTTTGACCACATGAGGTGCACGGGCTCCCACAAAGAGTTGCTCAGCATATCCATTGAAAACATTGGTCCAATCTCTATCGTCAAAGATCAGAAACTGTATGGTTGGTGTGAAGTTCGCAGCTTCAGGAATTTCACTTGATACTAAATGCTTTGAGAGCGTATAGGCTACAGCTCTTGCATCAATAATACTGGGAACATTGCTAGCTCCATCAGTAATATCGCACATAAAGCAGACGGTAGGGCGAGATGCTACCGGATCAACCCAATAAGATCCAAGATCTGGACGCAATACCAAGTGTCGCCCACCAGATGAACATTCTGAGAGCTCTTTAAACGAAACACCGTATAGCAACTCGTGCTCTCGGATTGCGCTCACGCTGTGACTCGAGGTACCGCAACGACCTAGAGTATCCGTAAATCTAAAATCAACAAACTCTATACGTTGCTCTTTTAGCCGGCCTAGAATCTCACGTATCTTGGTGTCTTTGTTTACAACAGTCACAACATTACCTCATTCCTTTATCTGACCCTTGGAAATACGAGCACGAATTCCGTATAATGTCCAACTTCTGACATACAGTATATTCCACCACCTAGTTCTTCTATAATTTCTTTACACAAGGCAAGACCAAGACCTGTTCCACCTACCTCACCACTATACGCCTCATCAAAGATACGGGGAAGAATTGTATCTGGTATTCCTTTACCATAATCTTTGATGTGGAGTCTGTTGTTTTCAGTTCTAATCTCTACTTTCACGTCTTCACCTGAATACTTTAAAGCGTTCTCGACAATGTTAAATATCACGTTCTTTACTAGTAACCAGGAGCCTTCAAACGTAAAGTCCTCACCACCTTGAAAATCGATACGCTCGTATAGCTTTTGATCTACTTTATACTCACTTAAAACGCTTGTAATGCACTTTCTCATGAGGTATTTACCATTGTCTTCCGGCTCTTGCCTTACTCTTGCAAGAAAGACGCTAACCGTGTTTAGCCCTCTAGCCGAGGTATCCTTTATTGCATCGCATAGTTCCTTGATCTTGTCTATCTCATCATTAGTAAGAGCGACGGGCTTATCTTTAGCTCTTAAAATAGCATCTGCCATTATAGTGTCCAGAAACTCAGAAGCCGACATTACGACAGATAATGGACTTCTCAGCTCATGCACTATTCTACTGTTCACTAATTCTACCTTACCAAGAGTGGCATCTTGCATACGTTTTACAATCGATATCGCTATAAAGCCAACCATCGCGACACCTAACCCGTATACAGATTCAATAGAAAGCGCATGTACACTCTCCAATGGCGGTAGTATATAGGCGAGTCCTCCACCTATTAACATTCCTAGCAGAGATAGTGTCATGAACGCACCATAATCCAGGAACACAGACATGATAAAGGTACTCACGACAAGATGTACACCCCAAAATATTGAGCCATGTGTGAGCAACAACATGTGTATTGAGGTCACTGGAAACGCAAACAACATTGTGGCATACCAATACAGCGGCAAGTAGTTTGTCTTCCATTTATGTGGCAACTCCTCTTGAAAACATACTAAAAGTGAGGCTATACCGTATCCCAATATCAGCTTTAAAGAGATGATATTGTACGTCACGAAACTTATCTTACTATCCGCTAAAAACGCCACTGAAAGACAGAGCACCATACCAATACCGGACAACTCATATCGTGGCTTATAATTGCTTGTGTGTTGTTTTGCTAACTTTAACAGATTACTTAACCTCATGTTACGTATCAGGGACACAAACACACCGGTGATCGAAAAACGCTTGTGCCTTAGCTTCATCTCTTCTGCTTTTTCCTTCAGTCTTTGTTCACGTCTTGGCATACTTACGGCAAGGCATAACTGCAAAAAGTGACTGCCGAACAGTCCAACAGTACTACCGATCAAGCCGGCTGACAGACTAAGCGTACCAAATTCGCCTTTAAAGTAAGCTGCTACAGACACACCTATAGAACCTAAAACTACCGAACATATGTATGAAAGTGAATTAGTTCTAAACTTTAGAAAACCGGCAGCAATCTGAACATCCACCAAAGGAGACCAAAAATTGATAATCGCAAATAATACCTCTATAAGACCCTTGCCCATTAGTGTGACACTCACAGACATTGCACCAATAACAAATGTGGCAAGTCTTGCTATAGTCAACTCCGTTCTGTCGCTCATCTTAGACCATATTCTCTTGCAAATATCATGAGCTACAAGAACTGATGTGGTGTTCAGCCAGGAATCTGCAGTAGACATAATCACAGCCGTAATAGCTGCAATCATGAATCCTTTTACACCATCTGATAGGTGGTGCGCTATAAATGCAATAAATGCGTCATCTGGAGCTAAATCTGGTTCTTTTAGCTTCATAATCACACCTATGAACGATATTATGATAGTCAATGGTATTGTGATCATCGACACTATGAGCAAGGCTTTTCTTAATTGAAGTGGATTGCCAGACATTAAGAATCTTTGTATAGATGTACCTGCCGTCTCTGGTCTTAGTATAAAAACCAACAAACCTAAAAATACGTATAAGTTATCGCCACTAAGATCCAGAACTGCATGGGATTCTGGGAGCTTGCTCCACATTGTTGAGAACCCACCCAATTCATGCAAGGCTGTTGCAAATGCCAATGGGATAGCGATATAAAATATGAAAAACTGAAACACGTCAGTCAAAGCAACGGCTCTAATACCACCAAATGCCGAATAAAATGTCAGTACACCAACACCTATTATGGCACCTACAAACGGACCAACATGAAAGAAATAATCCAGAATGTTTGCTACCACCATTGCTTGTGCTCCAACAATGCCCACAGAAAAAATGATAGCACAAATGTTGGTTACCCATCTACCAGGTTCACCATAAAGTACAGACATTATGTCACTGACTGACAGACATCCCTTAAATTGTCTAATATCGGAAAAGATATAGCAACTAATCAGCCAAAACCCAGGAAGAAAACAACATGCCACGATAGATAGCAAACCCAATCTGTAGACTTCAGAGACTGTTCCAATAGTCGACCCAGCACCAATAGCGGTAGCAAATATTGTACAGACCAACACCGTTGTTGAAACACTACCACTACCAAGTGTATACTCCCTTATTGTTTTGATTCTGTGGGATTTCCAAAACGCCACAGCCAAACAACCCACGAAGTAACAAATTACAATAAAAGTATCTATTGTGCTTATCCTCTCGACCATTTCACCTCTTGATCAATTGATTATTATTCCTTCAAACCAAATAACTGATAACACATCCGTCTATCACTCCACACTTACAGCTTTAAGATCCTTAGGAGAGCCAACTACAACGAAAATCAAACTTTCGGGTTTTAACAACCGGCTAGCAGCATCGTTAATTTGCTCAAGCGTGATACTTTCAACTAATTTCCGCCTGTTTTGGAGATAGTCTAGACTAAAATCAAATATCTTGAGACCTAAAATGTATCTTGAGATCTCCTTACTATTGGTCAAACCTACAGCCAAATAGCCTATAGTATAGGATTTGACATGCTCCAGCTCCTCTGATGTCATGCCGCCGCTTTTCATCACTTCCCACTGTTTTTTGATTTCCTCTATCACCTCTCCAACGTTACTATTGTCAGTTTCCAGACTACCATCTACTGAGCTTTGTAAGTTCCAGTAGGAGCAACTAGCGTCTATCGAGTACACTAAGCCACGTTTTTCCCTTAACTCTTTCCCCAACCTTGACGATATGCCTCCACCCAAGACCTTCATAATCAAACGCAGCATCATACTATCAACAGAAGTTGCATCTACACCTTCATGCGCAAAATCTACGATGCTTTGAGGCATGTCATAGTTGATGAGATATGTGCCCCGTTTACTGGTCATCACAGGATTCTTCACACTTAGATGATTGCTCTTGCTTGGCAAATCCTTAAACAAAGCGTCAATGATCTCGTTAGCTTTTTCTGATGTAACGTTGCCAACAATGACCAGCTCCAAATTGTCTTTGGACCACATCTTCATATGCTTTAGTAGATCTGACACACTGATACTTTTGTAACTTTTCTCAGTTGGGCGACTACTGTAACGATGGTTGGGCCCGGATGTTAACAGATTAAGTTTTGCCCCTAATAGATATCCTGGCCTAGCTTTAGATCTTCTAAAGGATGCGATCAATCCTCTACGAACCTCATCGATATCTTGCTGTTTAAACACAGGATGGTAAATCAACTGACTGGCAATGGAGACTGTATCTTCTGTGTTTCCTTGAATACACTCAATATCACCATAAAAATGATCTATGTCAGCACTAAAAGACACAGAGCTGGACATATTTTCCAATTTTTTTGTTAAGTCAGTTCTTGATAATCCTTTCGTACCAACTGTGTTCAAAGCCTTAGCCAAGAATGTGGTGGCTCCCTCCAGCCCTGGCTTTTCAGAAACACCGCCAGCACCTTTAAAAGCAAACCTCAAGGAAAGAATATTGCTCTGAGACTGTACCAACCAAGCTTTAATGCCGCTTTTCGTAGTTATCTCCTGCACGTTAACTTCCGCAGCAGCATCAAAAGCTACTAAAGCAAGTACTGTGAAAAATTGATATAAAAGAATTCTAAGGTTCATTTTGCCCCCTTTTTAGAAAGAGGTGCTAAAAACGATCTAACCTTGGGCATTTTCAACACATCCATCATAACATCTAACACTTCCTCGTGCTTCACATCATTGACTTTATCAGGATATGACTCCAAATCCTCTAAAGTATACCCTGAAGCCAGCACATTACCAATAATCATGCCGACCTCAAAAATATCAGCTCTGTCATACTCTAACCTTCCCAGTATTCTAGCTTTTGCAAGCTTGACGTCTTCAGGAGAAATGCTCTTTAAAGCTTTATTTAGGACTTCCTCAAGTATCACACTAAGCTGTTTCCATTTTATACCTGGCAACGGCTGTAGACTTATTGACAGCCACATAGGATCGTACGAAAAACCATCATAACTAGTACTCATCCCGCTAAGAGCTTTTCTCTCTGTAATCATGGCGCGTTTAAAATAATCTACAGAACTACCAAATACAGCCTCCAAGCCCACTTGCAGAGCATAAGCTTTTTTTGGGTCGGAACGCACAGAGGGAGCATCGTAGTACAATTTTACAGATGGTAAACCCACTTCATTAGCACCGAGGTTGACATCTTTCAGAACATCGGTGCGTTGTGGTTCTTTGAGACGATTTCTAACCAAAGTTGGACCAGCGGGTAAAACACCGTAATACTTTTGCGTCAATTCCTTTAGCCTCTCCAAGCTGATGTCGCCCACTACTACCAAAATAGCATTATTGGGGTGATACCATTTTTTATAAAAGCTTTTAACGTCCTTTGAAGAGTAGCTAGCTATATCATCCATCAACCCAATAGGTAGTATGCGATATGGATGATTTGTAAAAAAGGCAGAGATAGAAGCCTCCATTATTCGGCCTTCTGGCGAGCTTTCTATATTCGTTTTTCTTTCTTCCATTACTACGCCACGCTCTGATGCTACGTCTTCTTCTTTGATCAGCAAATTGACCATGCGATCAGCTTCAAGCCTCATCACTGTCTCTATGCTTGAAGACTCTATCAACTCATAGTAGGTGGTATAATCAAAGCTAGTCATAGCGTTTTTGATAGCACCTATTTTAAACAAGGTAGAATTCAACTCATCTCTTGTAATATTTGAGGTGCCTTTGAACATCATATGCTCACAAAAATGAGCGATTCCGGATGGCTCTTCTGGTGCTTCATCTCCTCTACCAACCTTATACCACACAGCATGAAAGATAACGGGCGTTGAAGTATCGGTGACTAGCACCACCTGCATACCGTTTTTCAAGGTAAATGTCTCAGGACGGAAGAACGCCGCTTCTGCATTCATACAGGAGAGCCACAAGCAAAAGGACAATATTATGCTTTTTTTGAACATACTAAATCGTTAATGTCATGACTCGAACCTGTATAGATCATAATACAGTTATTGCAAGATATTCTTATGACCATTACGATATCAACGGCATCAAACTTTAGTCGCCCACTACGACATCAATAGTCTTGAAACCACAGATCAACTAGTTATTTCTAAAGCTTGTATTTGAATGTCCTGCCTCTAACATTTTGATCCACTTCAAGTAACATTAGTGCTAACACAATCTCGATCTCCGTTCATACGGATCGCAACTTCGGTGGTCAATATGCGACATCATGGCTTGCTTGGAAATATTATGGTGTCCTTACAACCTACAAAGTGATTTGCATTATCGGAATTCAAGATAACAGCTCCAGGTTCGTTACCCCATGAGTACATTACAGATATAGCACTTGCATACTTTCCTCTGCAGGTAATCTGTACGGCACCATCTAACTCAGGAAGCTTCTCTTTAATTCGTAAACTGATGTCACTCTGCGACATAGGTTTGTCGCCTTCAATACTTAGTGCGTCAACTATATTTTTAGTAGTTTTCAATGCAAACCCAAAGTATTTCATTGGCTTATCTTTCATTGGAGTACAGAGTCCGTGCTTAATCCACTCGTGTCTCTCTAAACACTTCTCACGGCCCCCCATATACTTACTGTGTAACTTCCAAATTTGGGAGTTGTATAGGCCTTTCGGAATCGGTAAAGCACAAAACTTCCCCTGGCCTGGCTTTGGTTTTGGGCAGCCCTTCTCACTACACTTGCCTTCTGGAAAGCCAGACGATGTATAATTAGGCCACAAACCATGTAACTGCACCAACTCTTCTTTTGGAAAGGATTCACAAGTGGGATCTTTGACCTTTGAGAATTTGCAAAATGTAGCGGGCACAGACAACTCGAGACGATAATAGAGTGACTTGTCGCTGTCCACTTTACAATACGGTTCTTCTGCATTTACCAACATTGGTATGCATGCAACGATTATACAAGACAACAGGTATACAGCTTGTTTCATGGAAAAATGGAACCTCTCAATAATAAGTGACTAGGATACACTTACTACAAATATCCCCACTCGGTCAAGACATCTTGTAGCTACTTTAACACAGTAATTTCTTAAACTACTTTCTGTTTTTAAAGGCGTAAGACAAGATCTTATATACAAGCTTTGCCGCAACGAAATTACAAGCATGCAAGCCATCAATCGGGGAAAGCTCGTTGACGTCAGCCCCTATAATTTCGTGACGCTCAGATACGGCAGATATGATATCCATTGCTTCTTGCCACATTAAACCGTTCGGCTCTGGAGTTCCTGTAGCCAGCATGATACTCATATCAAACGCATCTACATCAAACGTTAGGTATACCTTTCTGTTGCCTAGCTTTGATAATATCTCTTCAATGTTCCATTTCACCTTATCCTTGGCCCAGAATATCGAGATTCTGTCAGGATTCGCCTCAATGAATCTGGCTTCTTCCGCGGATATGTTTCTAATTCCTACAGATACCAGCCGAATATTTCCATAATCCAAACAGCGCCTCATGGCAGCTGCATGAGAAAAACGGTTGCCCATGTATCCGTCCCTCAAATCAGCATGGGCATCAAACTGGAGTATAGCTATGTCGTCAAATCTTTCTTGAAATGACCTAATAATTCCAGGCGTTATAGAATGCTCACCACCCAACACCATAGGGAAAGCACCTAGCGCAAGCGCACTAGACACAAGCTCAGTCAGACTATTGAGCGCTTCTTCAGTATTTGAGGAAACAGGAGATGGAGTCAGCGTTTTCATTTCAAAGTATCTAAACGGTTCCGACCACAATACTTCATCAAATAACTCAACTTCATGTGAAGCATCTATAATCGCCTGAGGTCCATTTGCCGTACCCTTACCATAACTAACGGAACTCTCCAAACCAAATGGAACTACAACTACTTTGTTACGAGGATGCGTGACAGCGTCCTCCTCTGGTATACCCAAGAAACCTTTCTTCGTGCTTAGCACAGGCCATGAAGACATCATCTTTATACTCCAAATAGTTGACTATACTTTTTGCGCTCCCTACTTTTCCAATGACCACGATGATAAGCATCGCTGACCAAAAGTGGAAGTACAGATGTTGCTTCGGCATATACCATTTGTTCCATCTGAGTACTGACCTTGCCCCAAGATGAAGCTTCCTTCAAAGTCGAACTGGAGCATGCGCCATCCCTACTATCTGCAACGGTAATTTGAATGGCATACTCGTGCATGCTCACATCATGCCCAAGAATCTCAGCACACACTACTGTATCTTGTGCAAAATTCTTGGGTACACCACCTCCTATCATAAATAGGCCTGTTTTTTTAGCATTTACTTTAATATCGGTAAGCTCTCTAAAGTCGCCGATCGAGTCTATCGTAATGCAGCTGTGTGGATTTTTAGTCTGATGCAACACTAGCCCAAAACCAGCGGAAGAGTCGGTGAACGCAGGACAGAAGATCGGCACGTCATGCTCGTACGCAAGCTGCACAAGAGAATCAGGCTTCTTCGCCTTACCTTCACTTAAAAATCTACCCATCTCCTTAATGAAAGCACGAGAAGTATAAGCCTTATGCTTTAACTGATCGGCGATATTGCAGATGGTCTCGTCACATGCCTTTAAGTCGTTCTCATCAATATATGTATCATAAATTCTGTCAATCAGCATTTCCCTCAATTTATTATCATCTTCAAACTGATTCCCTCTATAGTGCTTGAATCCTAGTGCTTCAAAAAAGTCCATATCAACTATTGAAGCACCGGTGGCGACTATGGCATCCACCATATTATACTTCACCATATCCGCATATATTTTCATACAGCCCCCAGCGGATGTTGAACCAGCAAGTGTCAAGATGATACTACAGCTCTGATCTCTCAACATATCGTTAAAAATCTGGGCTGCCTTACCCAAATCTCGAGACGTAAAAGACATTTTACTCATCGCATCGACAATAGGACGCGCATCAAACGATGTAACATCTATATGCTTGACCTCTTCAGACAGCATCTTTAGCTTCGCATTTACAGACTGGTCTGCGCCATTGGTACTACGTGTCATTTTTTCACTCCTTTATTGTCGTGTTGTCAATATCCTTGAGTCTTCCTTCTGTATATAGAGATAACAGGGGCATATCCTCCACTGCCACTATTTCATTCTCTGCAGTGAATCCATTAAAAGATGTAGCAAGCGCTCTACTATATGCGCCAAGCTGACCTATCTCAAAGTACTCGCCCGCTTTAATATCAACGGGTAGTAGAAACGGTCCAGGCATGAAGTCAACTGCGTCACATGTTGGTCCGAAAAAACTATACTGCCTCATCTCTCCATGGTTGAAGTCTTCCCTCAATATCTGCACAGGATATGGCAACTTAAATATGCCAGCGTCAAAAAGCCCACCATACGTTCCATCGTTAATATACAGGTGCTTACCCTTTATCAACTCCACTCTTACAATCTCGGCACCACTTTCGGCTACCAAGGCTCTTCCAGGCTCGCACATTAGCTCCATGTTTGCACTACCTGGCATAGCGTTAAATTCGTCATGAATAACGTCGAAGTACCTCTCCAATGGAGGACATTGCATGCTTGAATATATTGATGGAAAACCTCCACCAACATCGATGATATCAGCCTCAACACCTGCATCTTTTATCAATTCAGAAGCCGTCCTTATCGCCACCCTATAAGCTTCCGGGTTCATACACTGTGAGCCGACATGGAATGATATACCAAGTTTGAGAGCAACTTTGCGAGTCTTTCTCAAAAGTTCAATAGCTTCTGCACCTCCAATTCCAAATTTACCAGCAAGACTAACCTTTGCGTATGTATTCGGAATGGCAATTCTGACATACAAGGCCAAATCCTTAGCGGAATTTGTTTCTTCTACGATTTTGTCAAGCTCCTCAATGCTGTCTAGGGAGAAGTGCCTCACACCATAGTCATGATATGCGCTGGCAACAGCATGCCTAGATTTGACGGTGTGCATAAAGTACAGAAAAGCATCGGGAAAAAGGGAACGGATAAGGCGCACTTCACTTATCGATGCGACATCAAAACAGTTGACGCCAGCATTATACATGCTTCTCAAGACATACTCTTCAGAGTTTGCCTTCACAGCATATGCTACCTTGCCTCTAAACCTGTTTAGAAAGAAGCGGGAAGCGATCTCGACGAGATGTGGCCTAAACACATACTGGACGGCATGTGGGTTCTTATCGGCCACTACTGAAAGTGCATCTTTATATTTTTCCATTTCACAAATATTCCTAGCATAAAATTCATGTCAACAAATTCTTTTGTTAAGGCAACGTTTGAAGAACCTTAAACACACAACATTCACACAGTAGGCAAGACGGATAACACACTACTGAGAGCGTTTTACCACTTGCATTTTGCGTTTGTACTTTCTTAAAAAGAAACGAGATATTCTATACCGCATTTATACAAAGTCTGCAAAGCTTTTTATATAAAATTTACCGCCAAAATAACACTTCATTAAAATATTATATTTCTTGAATTTTATCAAATAAAAATGCACTTATGTATCATAAATCGATCGCAATCGACATTTCTGGGGCACCCTTGACTTATTTGCGCTTGATGTGACTTTACCATACCTCTGTACAGGCAAACCACACAGGCATATTCAAGACTAGGTTCTGCTCAAACGTCTACACACAAATATAGAAGCACAAATAAATCTTGCAGCATTGATGTGAAAGGTATACGATTGCGATCGTTTCGTCCGAGAATACGTACAAAACTTAAAATCTTGAACTTAAATTTAAATGAAAAGGTCATACGAATGAGTAAGAAAGTAAAATTGCAAGTTATGCCAAAAGATTACAAGGGGGATATATGCGTGTTGAACGTTATAGATCTGAGTAACCAAAAAGCAACAGGGTACAATACCAATATCGCAGACACGTACTGCAGGCTTATGCAGAACATGATAGATAAGAATGCCACCTCCTTACCGGAAGATCTTGTGCGTGAACTAGCATTCAGGATGAATGCACAGGTAGTACCAGCTTTACTGCCAAGGAATATCACCTGCGAAGAGTTCTTTCAAGTAAGATCAGAAGATGCAATTAGAGCATCTTATGAAGCTTACGTAAATCACACAATATATACAACAGAAGTGGAGCTACAAGGCTGCTTAGAAAACCTACCTGTAAGATTTACACCAGTAACACTCCAATTTCTGGGATATGTGATAGCTCGTGCACCAGATCATCAAGCATCATATCAACAACACCATGAGGGTGTTATAAGGACGTCTGGAAAGGTTATAAATTGCCCAATCTCTGGTGGATATCAATTTGATGCTTCGTTATCACCCTACTCGCCCCCTCTCGAACAACTCAATGGAATACAGGATGTCTTCCCACAATTACTTCGCGATGAGCTTGTCAAGGCGATTGAGAAAAATATACTACCATATTTACGTGCACTTAATGTCAATTGCCATAAGTTCTTTACACAAGAGCCAAGGGAGAAGCTCCTAGAACAGGTCCGTCCATTAAGGTACCCTGATGAACTATATACACTAGAAGTGGACCTAAAAGGTTGCCCAGAAACTTCGGTGTCTTCTTACGATTTAGAATTTGCCGCCTTGTTTCATCAGCACTCAGAACTGTAAATAGGAGCCTACAAAGCCCCTCACCGTAGAAATATGGTACGAGTAAAGGGGCTTTTGACAAAGCCCTATACTACAGAGCCTCCTAAACTTGACTGGACCTTCAACGAAGTATTTATCTGTGATCATGGTCGCATAAGAGCCTGTCCACTAATTTAATTGGAATGAAAAGAATCTTCGCAAAAGTTGTCTGTTAAGTTGTTAGCAAAGGGAGATGGATTCCCGCTTTCAGGGGCATGACGCAGGAGGGGAGCGACACAGGGGGATGCCGGAATGGCAAAAGAGGAGGACCGAAGTGGCAAAGAAGAGGTGCATGTAGTGGCAGAGGAGGAGTGCGGAAGTGACAAAAAGGGGAGAATGCCGAAGGCAGGGTGAAGTGTCAGGATTGCAAATGCATTTAAAACATAGTTGATGACAAAAAAAACAGCAACAATTGCTTTCAAATCGACCGTATTTTTACTTGACTTATGTAAAGGGAAAGACTAAACATGATTCAAAGATACAGTGTATATTAAGTCAAAAACATGGCCAAAAAAAATCTCGTATTATTCAAACTAGCAAGCAGTGGCGGGACCGGATATTTTCTGGTGAAGCGTAAGAATCCTAAGAAGCTGGTTCGAAAACTGAGTTTTCGAAAGTATGATCCAGTACTTAGAAAGCATGTTCTGTTTGAGGAGAAGCGTCTGAGCAGCTAGAATACGATTGACTGCATTACACACTGGCCCCTTGTTGGCTTTTGTGTTTCATCTTTCCTCCGTCTGTTTTGAGCTTACTTTCCTTTTGTCTTTTTTGCATCTTTGCTTCGCCGATGTCCTCGCACCCCAGCGGTGGTTTTGTTGGCGCTTACCATCCAGATAGGTTGAGGTTGTGTTAGATGAAACGTATTGTAATAGCAGGAAGACCGAATGTGGGCAAATCGTCTCTGTTTAACAGACTGGTGGGCCGTAAAGTTGCGATAGTAGATGATCATGCTGGTGTCACCAGAGATCATGTGGAGTCAACACTACATTTGGAGGACTCCTGCTACGTCTCCTTGGTCGATACGGCTGGGTTTCAAAACAACGTAACTACCACTGCCTCTGGGCTTGAAAGTATCATCACACGGAACCTACTCAATCTGATCAATACAGCAGATTTAATACTATTCACTATAGATGCTAGAAGCGCATTAACATCTGATGATTTGGACATCGCAACGATGCTCAGAAAGTCTGGTAAAAAGGTGATCGTTATAGTCAACAAATCAGAAGGTAAACACCACATCAACATCAATGATATTTGCGGTTTTGGATTTGAGGCTCGAATATTTGTATCTGCAGCCCATGGAATTGGAATTCATGAAATACGTGCTGCGATCTTCAATCACGTCTCATGGCTCACTGTCCCCCAGGAAGATGTGGAGTCTCCTGGCATAACAAGTGACACAAGAAGCATCAGTCTCTCTATAATTGGCAGGCCTAATGTTGGTAAATCAACGCTGTTCAACAACATGGTAGGATTTGAGAGAGTGATTACGTCAAACATACCAGGTACGACAAGAGATTCGATCGCTTACACATTCACATACAAAGATACTCTAATCAAATTGGTAGATACTGCAGGAATTAGAAAAAGGACGAACATACAAGACAGTATTGAAGAACTCTCGGTCACAGAGAGTATTAATGCGATCAAGAGAAGCGATGTAATACTCCTTGTTGTCTCTGCGGAACAACCAATGGAAAAGCAAGACCTCACAATTGCAAAAACCGCTATAGATTATGGCAAACCCCTTATTTTAGTGTTTAACAAAATTGATTTGGTCAATGATTACAAAGAATTTGAAGCAGAGATGAAATATTTGACTTCCAAAACCTTATCTGATGTTGATGGACTTAAAATATCCTACATTTCAGCTTTAAAGAAGAAAGAGGACATTAAGCGTATCTTAGACGACGTTGTTCATACCTACAGGCTATGGAACACTAAGATAGGTACACATAAGCTCAACAAATGGTTGGCTCAAAGCACTGCGAATCATATTCCTCCTATTTCACGTCACGGTAGACGGCTAAAATTCAAGTATATCACTCAAATCAAAACACGCCCGCCCACTTTTAATCTGTTTTGTAATATAGTCGAAGATATTCCAGGTTCATACATTAGATATCTTAAAAACACATTAAGGGAGAAGTTTAGTTTATACGGAGTGCCGATACAGCTTCATCTTATCAAAAGTTTCAATCCATATCACAAGAAAACTCATTCTTAGAGCCTGCCCGCAAATTAATTAGAATGAAAAGAATTCGGGCAAAAGTTGTCTGTTAAGTTGTTGTCAAAGGCAGATGGATTCCCGCTTTTGCCATAACTGTCCGAAGTTGTGATAACTGAAAAGAAGTAATACCAAGTTTCAGATTAAATCAGCCAAATGGATTTGAGGATCAGGCTGCGTAAGCGTATTGAAATAGGTGCGCAGAGCCGAGTTTCACAAAATCCGTTTTGAATCATCTAAAAATGAGAATTGGTATAATTCATGACGATGCTCGCGCTCTAGTCCTTTCTGCATATGCTGATAGTGTGCTGCGGTTGTGTGGCGTCATTGTGAACGATTGCACGTATCTGTAGGTTATGTACCGGGATGCCTTGAGACACTAAATACGTTCTGGTAGCAGTAGACAACTTTATAGCCAAAAAAGCAGAGCACTGCTGGCACTGTCGCCCTGGGGCTGAGTATAGCGAGCTTGTTATCACTAGCTTCTGCTGTGGACCGATTTCAGATACTTCCTTGTTGAAGGTGCGAAAGGCAGAGGAATCAGGTGCAAAAATTTGAAAACACCCGTCTGATGAAAAACAAAGAGCCGGAAGAAAAAAAAAGAAAGATGAGAAAAGAACTTTCAGAAACACTTAGGTAAATACAAAAAAGGCCCGAAACCGAGCCCTTCATTGAATGCGAAGTTTTTGCTAAGAATTGACTACTTTTTTCAGATCCTTACCAGCAATGAATTTTGGTCTCTTGCAAGCAGGTACCTTGATTTTTTGTCCATTCTGCGGATTGCGTACTTCTTTAGCTGGTACGCTAACTACTTTAAAAGTACCAAAACCAACAAGTCTTAGTTCTTGTCCCTTTTTTAAAACTTTTTTGACAACTTTCAGTAGTGCATCTAGTGCTCTAGAAGCTTCTGCCTTTGTAGATTTCATTTCATCAGCAATAGCAGCTACAAATTCTGATTTGTTCACTTTAATCCTCTTTTTAGACGTTGATCAAAATCACAATTTCACCCTATTGCATGGAATGCTTCCTTGCAAGAGGTTTTTTGCATATCACAAAAAATTTTCCTTTTGGGAACCAGGTGTTACTATGGATTTTGTGAGATATGACGCCTATGAAGTCTGTAAAATCTGGCGCATAGCTATAAATTAATTGTAGAAAGCCTATATCGTCTGTGATAGAAGAGAAAACGTGATTGGATAAATAATAAAACAATACTTTAATCTAAAAAAGTTTAGTAATATGCGTAGACACATCGGTCCTGTCTCTTTGGTTGCATCTACCGCAATAGGGGTGGGTATGCTTGCGCTGCCTCTGATGCTTGCAAAGCTGGGTGTGATTTTAAGTGTATTGCTGATGTTTGGAACATGGCTTCTGATATATTACAGCGTACTAATGAATGTTGAGTTAAATCTCCAAATAGGCCAGGCTCTTTCAATCGGTGACCTATCGGCAAGATTTGCCGGTCCGATGGCAAAATTCATCGGTGTAGTGAGTTTGAAGCTACTATCATACGTATTACTTGCAGTGTACATATACGGAGCTACTTCAATCATTGTAGAGCTTCTTGTGGATGTTGCTGGTGTAAAATACAGTTTCGACAGTATTGCTTCGTTATACGTGAGCATCGTTGCTGCAATCTTGGCAATATCGATAAGATTAGTGGATTATGTCAATAGGCTTCTTTTTGTCGGACTACTGTCTTCCATAGCTTTGCTTTTGGCCGTATTGATTTTTAAGATAGACTGGAGTCATCTTCCACTTTATGAGCATACGTCAAGTGATATTGCGGTATGGCGCATGTCAATTCCACTCGTTTTTACCGCGTTTGGATTTCAGCCTATTATTCATACCGTTGTGGATTATTGTAAAGGGGACTCTGCTTTGTTAAAGCGAGTGTTCTTTTACGGGACCATAATTCCAGCATTGGTATATGGCATTTGGGTTTGCACGGTCCTAACAGCAATATGTCAGTATGATAGTACTTTCTATCAGCGGATGATAGAAGGTAGAGTTGAAGTCGGAGACATGATCAGTGCTTTAAGCCAAACATACGGTGGGGAGATCATGAGAATAATGTGGTGGGTAATATCAATTTTAGCGATCATAACATCTATGATAGGGGTTGGCATAGGTATGATTGATGCTATAAACCACAAACTACATAAATATGTAAAAAGCTACCAAGTTTGTAGGCTATTGTCCTTGGTGGTGACAGTCCTACCACCATATTTTGTGGCTCTTGTTACACCAAATGCGTTCATCGTGCTTTTAAGGTTTGCAGGTGTGATATCAGTGGTAATAGGTGTACTGTTACCTGTATACCTTGTATACCGTGCACGAATTAAGAATTTCGTGTATCAAGAACTTCAGTATCAACTGGTTTGGTTGATAGTCGGCGTGTGTGGTTGGGGAATAGTGGTATGCGAGGTGATAAATTTATTAGGTGTATAGGTTATGAGAATCAAAAGGCTATCAGACAGTACCATTAACAAGATCGCGGCTGGCGAAGTGATCGAGCGCCCAATGTCTGTTGTGAAAGAGCTGGTTGAGAACTCCATAGACGCTCAAGCCCACAATATTATCGTATCTATACAAAGAGGCGGTAGAAATGCAATAGTGGTAAGTGACGACGGAATAGGAATATGCAAAGACGATCTGGCCGTCGCTATAGAAAGGCATGCTACATCCAAGCTATTGGAAGAAGATATATCCCAAATCGCATACAATGGCTTCAGGGGTGAAGCGTTGCCCTCAATAGGTGCTGTTGGACAACTTAAGATCGTTAGCAAGAGCCGAGATGAAGATGAAGCATGGGAGATTGAGGTGTATGACGGTGAGAACAGCAGAATGAAGCCTGCCAGCCATAGGCAAGGGACCACTGTTGAGGTTTGTAATCTGTTTTGTTTCACTCCAAATAGATTAAAATTTCTCAAAGGGGAAGTTCAAGAGGTCAGTGCCTGTACGTCACTGATAGAGCGTTTTGCAATTGTTCACCCTCATATTGCATTTAAACTCGTATCTGACGGAAAGACTGTGTTGGATTACAAATGTATACAAGGTGAAGCCAATGATGAGAGAATCAAAGACGTATTAGGTGATGATTTTATAAAAAATTCCATACCTGTGGATGCTGTTCACAAAAATATGGCAGTCAGAGGTTATGTGTCTCTGCCAACTTATTCGAGAGGCGTTTCCACCAATTTTTATACCTATGTCAATAGCAGAATAGTCAAGGATAAGGTATTATCAACAGCGATAAGGGTTGCTTATCAGGGGCTATTGCCTAGGGATAGGTTTCCTGTAGTTGTGCTCTTTATAGATATTGAGCCACAAATGGTAGACGTGAACGTCCATCCGACAAAAGCTGAAGTGAGGTTTAGGGACGAGTCTTCTGCTCGTGGTTTAATAATCTCCTCTATAAGAAAAGCTATTGCAGCAAATAATACCGTACATTCAACGACCGTGGCTGATGCTTCCAAAGTGTCGCTTTCTAGAAATTTAGAGTTGTCAGGACAGTCTGAAGCGATCAAAAGGAAGGAGCTGGAGGGTGAGACCCACGGCACGTACAACAGATTTGTTGGAATTCCAAGAGATGAAGAACGAAATCGGACATGGAATAGCAACGCTGTTTCTCCATCAAGTGATAACAAAGATTATCGTGTGAACAAAGGAGTCGTGCTGTCTGATAGAAAGGAGATGCACAAAAGTTCTGATAGAGTAGAGCCAGTACCTATTGAAGATAATGTCGTTGTTGAGCGAAATGCACATGCTGTCCAAAAGCAGAAGGCTTTTGATGTTCACTATCCTTTGGGATACGCCAAATGCCAGATTGGGAATTTGTATATTATAGCGGAGAGTGAAGATGGCATGGTGATTTTGGATCAACATGCAGCCCATGAAAGGTTAGTGTTGGAGGGTATTAAAGAGCAAATAATCGAGGGCAAGTACATCAAGTCTCAGCATCTGTTAATTCCAGAAGTATTGGAGTTGGGTGCGCGTGGTACCAATGATATCCTGGGACTAGCAAATGTGCTAAGCCGATTTGGCATCTTGATCGAAAGGAATGGTATATCACAGATTGTGATCACAGCCGTGCCGCTGACTTTTGGGGAACTTGATATCAAAGGATTTCTTACGGATTTCTCGTCACAGGTGATGTCGGACTATGAGGGTGGAAGTGTCGATCCGGAGACATTCATACACGAAAAATTGAACGAGATATGTAGTAAGATTGCTTGTTATTCAAGTGTGAGAGCCGGAAGGAAATTAAGTGTCGAAGAGATGAACGCTATGTTGAGGGAAGTGGAAAAAACAGGATTTGGTGCGCAATGTAATCACGGTAGGCCTACTTTTACTAAGCTTTCTCTAGATGATTTAAAGAAGGTGTTTGAACGAGTATAAGGGGAGTTCCTTGGTTATCGTTAAAAATAGGGTGGAAAGCGTGAAAAAAGCAGTAACATAATGATTCTTAGCACAACAAAGAAATGCACGCAGGGCTCTAGTTTAGATAGCCCTGTAAGGATTTTTTGAAAGACTGAAACGTCTCCGTCGCCTTGTCGGTGACCTCCGCGGAGATGACATCAAACCGTTCCTTGTAGTCGTTCCTAAGTGCCATGATTGCTTTGTGATAGGGTTTTAGGCTACCTTTAATCATCCTGAACTGTTGATGTTGTAATTGAAGAAGATTTTTGGCCTGTGGAGTCTGTAAAAGTGCATGCCTAAAGGCACTCACTGTTCTTGCAGCATACAACAAGAAAAATGGGTTGGTGAGCATGCTATAGCCACCGCTCTCTGCATGCTCTTGATCGTTAAAAGTGTTGTGCAAAAGAGCGTAAAGCAAAAATGATCGAGTCAAGTATTTGGACGGTATGGGCATCATGCTGTTTTGTCGCGACTGGTAACGGGCGCGAGCAGTGTGCGGAGCAGCGTCATGGGCTTGGAATGTGTCAGATTCACTGGGTTGCGCTGTGGCTAGACACTGCATCGGCACAAAGCTTGAGAACAGAACAAGGAAAAGAACTGCCACAAATTTACTCATACAGCTACTAATATTTGTTAAACAGCCCATTTATACTCCTGATACTTGCTTTGTACAGAATATTTTATAGGCATTGTAAATAAAGAAGAATTTGGCGATTAATCATCAAAATGTATGTAATAAAATTAATATTGACATATTCTCAATAACAATCTTGACTATAAAGTATAACTAGCAAATTTATGCTGATAAACAGTTTAAGGGGGAGGTGATAATGACGTGTGATCCTTTTGCAAGGCAAGATGTATCAGATGCGATAGGAGAGTATGTACTCAAGAGTATAGAAAAAAAGAACCCAGGTATGGATCTGGGAAATCTTGATACGGTGATACGTACTGTGGATGATGATATGAAGGCAGGTGGTCCAATTGTAACGATGTTAAGTAACCCATTAAAGGCTTGTGGACTTAATATCGACGCATCAAATGCAGCGACCTATGCACAGACGGTATGTGATGCTGGCACTTTCAACACTAAGTTGCAAACGACATGTTCGGCTACTGGGTTATCTGCAGCTAGTGCAGAAGATTACGCTAAGAAAGTGTGTGCGGTAAAGAACTTCGATGATGTAGGTGTTAAGTGTACACCTAAAGCGTTAAATGCATTAGCTGATGCAGCTAATGCAGCGACCTATGCGCAGACGGTATGTGATGTTAGCGCTTTTAACGCTGATTTGCAAAGAACGTGTGGGGGCACTGCGTTTTCTAGCGCTAATCTAGCAGATTATGCTACAAAGGTATGTCTTGCTAGTGGACTGAACGCAGCATTGAAGGTTTGCAGCAAACCGCCTCTGGATGTGAATAACGTTGGTCAATACGGCCAAGCCTTGTGTGCTAGCAGTCCAATCATACCGCCGGTGGTAGCGCCGGTGGTAGCTCCGGTGTTAAATGGGATTGTATCAAATTGTGGGTTGTCTCAACTTGATTCAAACACAGAATCGAATCACGGTGATTCTTTGTGTACATTAAAGCTTTTCAACGACGAACTGGTAAAGTGCAATTTGGATCCTATCTCTCAAAACAACCATCTAATAAATAGCGCGCTATTATGTGATGCAAACAGGTTTAATTATGCCTTGGGAACGCTAAGTGACTATAAGTTGGGACAAATATCGTTTTTCCCAAATCTGCCACATCCTGGACCGGAAATCGCCGCCAATATGGTTTCTATACAACACCAAATGATTAACGTTCAGGTTTGTAAGGGTTCCCAAAGAAGGGTGCTGGATGGTTGTGCTGACCCAAGGAATACAAAAATAGACCCTGCAAAGTGTTGTGATGATCTAAAGAATACAAAAATAGACTCCACAAAGCTTTCGATCTTAAGTCCAGATGACGCAGGACAATTATATTATCATTTATTTACTGCGTCTGCAAAGCTATGTTATATCGGCAAAATGCAAGAGGTAGGAGGTCAAGGTGCGAGGACTAGAGATGCTTGTGATTTGGATCCATATACACAAAACTTATGTAAGGAGATTTGTAAGGTGTTTGACCAGATTGTACCTGATGATGAGATGGGTATAGTATCGGAATTTTGGGGTGAATGGCATGAATGTCAGCCGCAGTATGGCCGTAAATGTGGGAGTGGTGACGCTTTCTGGAGTGAGTAAGACAACAACAATAATGAAAGGTGATGTGATGATGAAAAGTATTATCAATAAGGCAGTGATGATCGGTATTGTGTCTTCTCTGTCGTCTGGCGCATATGCTAATGAAAGAATATCTAAGTGGTACGTGAGGGGGGATGTGGGTGTGGCTATGCCAAACAAGTTAAGTAGATTTCAAATCCCTGGTGAAAATTGTGCCCCCATAACCATGTACGATACAAAGGTCCCAAGTACCGCAATGTTTGATGCTGCAGTTGGATACAACTATAATGATTATCTGAGAAGCGATATCATGTTGTTGAGGCTTGATAGGTTAAAGGTTTCAAAGACCAGGGAAGACAGCAATAGTACTTGTAGGTTGAGGCATGGAGATAGTCAAAGCATATACAGTACTGCCATGATGATGAATGGTTATGTAGACTTCAAAAGACATGAAAGGTTTATACCCTATATCACTGCTGGTATTGGTGTAGTCTACAACAAAAGCGATACATATAGTGTCAGAGTATTGGATGGCAGCGGAAACATTACTTCAAGAACAGATATCAAAGGAAATGGAAAGTTTGCTTTAGCATGGAGTATTGGAGCTGGTATCACCTACAAAATTTGCGACAATAAAACCATAGACTTTGCTTACAGATATTTTGATCTACATAAGGTCCAAAATTCCAAGGAAGCACTAATAAATGGGAGAAATAGATTGATACCAGGCGCTGGTACTGTCGTCGCGCCGCATACAAGCCTTAGAGCACACACATTTACTGTTGGTATTAGGCATTATTTTTCCTCATAGAACCACAGGGTATTACGTGCAGTGGCGAGATGAACATGATAATGCTCAACAATAGTATATCCTAAATAGCTGGTGCATGGTAGTCAGAGAAAGCTAGAACGGTACTACCATCATCCGTACCCTGAGCCCCAGTTCAAAGCATAGTCAATGATATGATGCTAAAACATATTGACTAAGTGAACAATATACTATTAAATACGTCCATCAGTGTTAAGTTCGTCTACTTTTGTCAAGTTATATAGACTAGACGGAACTTCTAGAAATACAGAGAGCAATTGAACGCTCTTTCTGTCCGTTCTGACGATCAAAGAACTATGCTAAGAGGATGTAAAATCGATGTCAAAGTTAATGTTAATAGATGCTGCACACGCCGAGGAGACCAGGGTAGTAGTACTAAATAATAAAGTTATTGAAGAATTTGAGTACCAAAATACTTACAAAAAGTCCATTAAGGGCAATATTTATTTAGCAAAGGTTATGAGGGTAGAACCTGCTTTGCAAGCTGCCTTTGTAGACTATGGCGGTGATAAACTTGGTTTCTTACCTTTCTCAGAGATAGAACCTTCATATTATCATATCCCTACTGCGGATAAGGAGGTGCTGCTTCGTTCGCTGATCAGTAGTGAGCAAAGTAAGGACATCGTGCTTAGCAGCGATCAAAAAATGGAGGAGTTTGAAATTGACGAAGATGAAAAGGATAACGAGGAGATAGTTGTCCCAAATGACATGGCCTCCACTGCATCTGAAGGAGAGGATGGCTTGGAAGGTCCTTTGTTTGAAAAGAGTCCTGGCGACGATACTATGTCAGAGAAAATACAGGACGAGGTGCTTTATTCTAAGCCCGACTTTTACAAGAATTATAAGATACAAGAAGTTATTAAAAAGGATCAAATAATGCTTGTACAAGTCACAAAGGAAGAAAGAGGAAATAAAGGAGCCTCCGTGACTACGTACATAGGTCTGGCTGGTCGTTATTGCGTACTGATGCCAAATTCCTTTGGTGCAAGCGGAGTGTCCCGCAAGTTGCTGGATGCTGGAGAACGTCAAAGATTAAAATTGATCGCAGAAGAGCTAAGCAATAAGGCTGGGAAGGTAGCTAGCATAATAATAAGAACTGCCGGTTCTTATAAAACTCGAGCAGAGATTAAGCGTGATTTTAACTATCTGACTAGACTGTGGAACAACATTAGGGAGCATACTCTTGCGTCTAGCGCACCTACATTCATTCATGAGGAAGGAGATGTAGTAAAGAAGTCGATACGTGACATCTATTCAAGCGACATAGAGCAGATCCTCGTCTCTGGGGAAGAAGCTTATAAAAGTGTCAAGCAGTTCATGGAATCCTTGTTGCCAACACATGTCAGTAAAATTAAGCCTTATAAGGGTAGGCCTCCGCTGTTTGTGAAGTATGAGGTGGAAAAGCAACTCAGCGCGCTGTACGACAATGTTGTCACCCTAAAGTCCGGCGGTTACCTCGTCATTAACCACACCGAGGCCCTGGTGGCGATAGATGTTAACTCCGGAAGAGCAGTGACGGAAAGAGATATAGAAGGTACTGCCTTAAAGACAAACCTAGAAGCTGTATCTGAAATCGCCAGACAACTGAAGTTAAGGGATTTAAGCGGTCTGATAGTCATAGACTTTATAGACATGGATGGTTTGAAAAACAAGAAAACTGTCGAAAGAGCTTTCATGAAGGCTGTAAGCGATGACAGAGCTAAGGTTCAAATAGGCAGAATAGGAATGTTTGGGTTGATGGAAATGACCAGGCAAAGGTTGCGAACCAGTTTCATGGAATCTAATACCCAAATATGTACAAGTTGTAACGGTAGAGGAAGAATCAGGCCAGTTGAGGCTACCGCAGTCGCTGTCTTTAGAGCTTTAGATGCCGAAGTTAGCGCAGAATCTTCTAAGGAAGTGAAGGTCTCGGGCAGTAGCAAGTTGATATTGTACATACTGAACAACAAGAGAAATGAAATCATAAGATTAGAAAAGGCATCTAAGTCCAAGATTACCTTCTATATAGATGAGGAAGCAGGTGAAGATGGTTTCTTTTTGGAAGCAATTGATGAGAAGTCAGAGGATATTGTAGGCGCACCTACAGCACTCTCTGTAATTGATTCGGAGCCGTATGCCTTATCCCAGCAACAGAGCGATGCAAATGACTCTGGTTATCGTAAGAGATGGAAAGAGAAGAGCACACAAGAGCCTCCCAAAGAGACTCCAACTCCCGAAGAACCAGTAGAGCGTGGGGAGCGGGTCCGCCAAAGTAAACGCTATAAAAAAGGGCACAAGAACAAGAGGGCGCAAGATGTAGAGCAATCCCACTCGTCTCACGTACCATCAAACGCTGATGATGAAGACGGTTTTGAGGAAAACATGGCGACTAAGAGAGAGGAAAATTACTCACTGTTGAAAGAAATTTGGAGAAAGATTATAAAGTAGTCGACTATGCCTGTCACAAGGCATCACTAGGAAGTTGATGGGAGTATGCCTTGTTTCTTCTTCTGCCAGAATAGATGTGGTGTGACTTTATAACCGTTTGTGGTATCGTGTGTATCTCATTAACCCAGTATGACGATCAAGTGATGTGTTGAGCTATCGATGTTTTTGGCAATGATATTAAGTGTATGGATAGTATACTGTTACTAGTTCGTTTAGTGAAAGAGCATGTATCCTCCCAGAGGAAAGGGTTCATAATTGCGATTTGTTGTATGATCTTAATCGCAATGACGACCGCTATAAACGCATGGTTATTACAACCGATACTAGATGACATCTTTGTCAAAAAGAACGTTGGCTTGCTTTACGTCATACCCTGCGGGGTTATTTTGAACGCACTGATAAAAGGAATCGCTGCATTCTTTCAAACCGCCATTATGAAAAGAATAGGTCAAAAGATCGTGACCGATATTCAGCTGAGGTTGTATTCACACCTGATTTACGCAGATATGCATTTTTTAAATAAATTTCATTCAGGTAACCTGATTTCCAGGTTTACAAATGATATTAATGCAATGCGTAAGATCTTGTCGGATGCTGTTACCAGTATGACTATGGAGCTGCTAACTGTGATCGGTTTGATAGGCTTGATGTTTTATCAAAGTTATCATCTCGCATGTATAGTGATGTTGATGATACCGATTGCATTCTTTCCAATAATAAAGCTAAGCCGAAGAATGAGAAAGATAGCAAAAAACATACAAGAAGAATTGGGTATGTTTGTTGTGAGATTGGATGAAACATTTCAAAACTTCAGGATCATTAAGTCATACTGTCGTGAGGAATACGAGATATCAAGAGCAAGGCGTGGAATAAACAGGTTTCTTGAGTTGTATAGAAAAGCCTCGTACGTTGAGTCTGCCTCCTCTCCTATTATGGAATTTTTAGGGGGTGTAGCTGTGGCAGTAATAGTATGGTACGGGGGCATGGAAGTCATATCAGGACATACAACTCCAGGTGCTTTTTTTTCATTTATTGCGGCACTGTTGATGTTGTACAAGCCATTAAAGACGCTGTCACAGCTAAATACTTCTATGCAAGAAGGTTTATCAGCATCTAAGAGGTTATTTGCCATATTGGATCATTGTCCTGTGATTGAGGATGATCGTCTGCTACCAGATGTGGCGGTGAAGAGCTACGATGTAGAATTTCAAAATATTTTCTTCTCGTATGATGACGGTGTGAAAATACTTGATGGTCTAAATATGAAAATACCAGATGGTTCTACTGTAGCTTTAGTAGGTAGTTCTGGTGCAGGTAAGACGACGATTTTTAGCTTGTTGCAGAGACTATATAATCCAGATTATGGCACGGTTCACATAGGCGGATACGACATTAGTAAGATACGACTGAGCTCATTGAGGGGCGCTATGGGTTTAGTGAGTCAAGATGTTGCCCTATTTGACGACACGGTAAAGGAGAATATACGCTATGGTAGATTAAGCGCTACCGACGATGATGTGATGGAAGCGGCCATGATAGCAGCGGCCCATGATTTTATTACCGGTCTACCTGATGGGTATGATACTCACATTGGGCAGAGAGGGATCAAGCTATCGGGTGGGCAGAAACAGAGGATCGCAATAGCGAGAGCGATATTGAAAAATGCTCCGATTCTTTTAATGGATGAGGCGACTTCTGCATTGGATTCCATTTCTGAAAAGCAAGTTCAGATAGCGCTTGAGTACTTAAAGAAGGGTAGAACTACAATTACAATTGCACATCGACTATCAACTATTGAAAATGCCGATCTAATATACGTTATTTCAAACGGTAAAGTGTCGGAATTTGGTACGCATGAAGAGCTCATGGATAAAAAAGGTGAATACTTTGAGCTACATGCAAAGTATGAATCTAATGGAAGCGATGATTTGTGAAATACAGTAGATGTTCGTGTTGCAACCTCTGAAAAATCCAAATACCTTAAAATATGTTAATGTGCTTAAGGTGAGGTAACAATGAGAAAGTACTTGGCGGTTCTGTTATTAGTACCTTCGGTATCTATTGCTGAAGAATCGTTTTATGTCGTTGGTTCAGTAGGAGTGAGTAGCGAAAAAGTCAAAAGCAATTTGAGCGGTTCAGAAAACGTCACATTTCAAGGGTTGCACGTAGAGCCGAAGCCGAATTTGCCATCTGGCTATACAGCCGGTAACCGCCCTACTGATGACGGTTCAGCAACTTATGTTTTAAATACCGATGATTATTTGAGAAAAAGAATGATCTCAAATAATGCCACAATAGAAATTGGTGTTGGTAGGTATATCACCGAGAACGTCAGGGGGGAGATTGCTGTTGCTCATGTGCGAAGTAACGGTAGCAGATCGGTCAGTAGTTCGCTAAATGCTGCCGCTCCTATAGATCAAAGTTTTGGAACAGCTCAATATGACAATTCTGGACCGGTGTTTACAGCTTCATTGCCATGTAATGATACATATTGCGCTATTACACCACCAAATGGTTCTGCAAGTCACGTTTTAGGCTTCAAATCTACTGCTTTAAGCCTGATGTTGAACGGTTACTTTGACTTCAAACCATGGCGTTGTATGTCACCGTATGTAATGTTTGGTATAGGGTACGGTAACACCAGATATAAGGTCACAAGTAGTTACGATGCGGTAGAATTTGTGAAAAATCATGCTGTAGATGTTGGCTCGATCGCTACAGGCGTATCTAAGACAAAAAATGGTTTTATTCACCAGATAGGATTTGGTATCGATTTTGTAGTATCTGAAAGGATCAGGACCGGTATAGGTTACAGATATCGTGTATATCATGGAGTAAATGTTCAAGAGCTACATGGTATAAAAAAGAGCGGTGCACACGTTATTTTAGGAGAAGTGAGAGTGAAGATATAAAATTTTACTGGCACTAATTGCGATTAGTGTGTACCATGTCTATGGTCAAACTTAAATAGGTATAAAACAATGATAGGACACGTTACTGATGATGCTTTTGATCAGGTAGTTGGACAGTCGAAAGGATATGTCTTGGTACATTTCTGGGCTGCATGGTGTGTGCCATGTAGAGAGCTGTCTGAGGTTCTGGAAAAAGTAGACGAAAAGATGGCGCACAGGTTGCAAATCTTGAAAATTAACATGAGTACCGAAATGCAAATGGCTACTAAGCTTGGTGTAAGAGGTATGCCTACTATGGTGCTGTTTAAAGACGGGCAATACGTCAAGATGAAGCCAGGTGTGATGGATCAAAAAAGCGTAGAAGAGTGGTTAGAAGAAAGCATGGGCCCTGAGAAATCAGCCTGATCCTCAAATCCATTTCCCTGATTTAATCTGGGATTTGGTATGACAAAGGAGGAATGAAGGAGCGAGAAAGGCGGCTATATAAATGCGGATCATTGAAGAAGGTGAGACCACGCTGGATCGGAGGCGTCCTGGGGCGTTCTAATCAAGCGCTCGTGGTATCCCGTGATGTCAATAGCATAGAGATTGCTATGGCCGTCCATTCTTCGCCTTGTAAACATGATAACTCTTCCGTTAGGTGACCATGTTGGTCCCTCATCCAGCCAACTGGTCGTTAACAATCTTTCCCCACTTCCGTCAGTACGCATGATGCCTATGTAAAAAGCTTGAGCGTCAAACTTTGTAAAGGCAATGTAGTCTCCTCTAGGAGACCATACTGGTGTGGCATATACACCAGTGCCAAAGCTTATCCTCTTGACGTCAGACCCGTCCCTGTTCATAACGTACAACTGCCTACTACCACCTCTGTCCGAGTTGAACACGATGCGACTACCATCCGGAGAATAAGATGGTGAGGTGTTGATAATAGCACGATCATAAGTCAGTTGCGTCATAACACCGCTTCGTAAGTCAACCTGGTAAAGGTTGGTAGCCCCATGTTTTGCCACTGACATAACAGCATAATGCCCATCTGGAGAAAATCTTGGCGCAAACGACATTCCAGGGAAATGCCCTATAAGCTTTTGCACGCCAGTGTGTATATCTAGGGTATATACCTTTGGTACAAGATTTTGATATGACATGTATATAATTTTGTGATTTTTCATGTCAAATCTAGGGGTCAAGACAAGATACTTACCATTAGTTAAAAATTTGACATTTTCACCGTCTTGATCCATGACAGCAAGCCTTTTTACACGCTTTTTAGGAGGACCATCCTCAGATATAAACACTACCCTCGTGTCAAAATATCCAGTCTCTCCAGTTGTACGACTGTATATCTTGTCAGATATCTTATGTGCGATCCTTCTCCAGGCCTTGTAACTGGTTTGATACCTTGTGTCCTCTACCAGTACTTCACTAAAGACGTCCCACATCTTGAAATGTACGACGATGTTGTCATGCGAAACCTCCTCAACAACTCCTACTATTAAGGCCGTTGCATTGAGTTTCCTCCAATTTGCAAATACAGGAGTTTTGTCAAAACCAGTTTCCTCTAGAAAGGCGATTTTACTAACGCTTCTAAATAATCCAGAGTTTTGAAGGTTAGACGCTATAACCTCTGTAATTTGATGTCCCAGCTCCTTTGTTTTGTTGTTATTCCCAGTAAATGCATCTATAGCGATCGGAACAGGCTCAACGTTACCCTGAGTAATGTCGATCTGAACCAATGCAAAAGAGACAGAGCTTGCAATTACAGAATACAAAAATACCGCAGTGCAGGACAACTGTGCGAAGTAACGAACCATCAAAGGCATACCAAAAACACTTCCTTTGCTTTTATAAAGAAAAGAATCTCACCCCGATGAAGAGCAAGATTCTCGTATACAGATAAGGCAAAGACGCCTATTTAATGACTGTGACAGCTCTTCTGTTTTGTTTCCATGACTCTTCATCATGTCCAACAACAGCTGGTCTCTCCTTACCGTAACTAATAGGAGTCATCTTGCTAGGATCAGCGCCGATGCTGATCAAGTAGTTCATCGCTGAGTTCGCTCTGCGTTCGCCCAATGCCAAGTTATACTCACGGGTTCCACGCTCATCACAGTGTCCCTCAATAACAAACTTGAGATCTGGATGAGATTTCATAAACTCTGATTGGCGAGCTAACGTGTTTTTAGCTTCCGTAGATAATGTAGACTCATTCAAAGCAAAGAACACCCTATCTCCTATTTTGCCTTCTAACTCTTGGACTGAAGTGGCATCGGCAGTCTCAACAGTCTCTCCAGGTGTTTTGTGATGACTGCAACAGGCTGTAAAGAAAAGAAGCGCAAAAGCAGCAATTGTAGATTTTAAAACTTTCATGTCTACGAGGACCTCCTGACCTTTTATATGTTTTCAAATGGAAAATGAATAAAACACTACCATATTTATTTATACGCAGTGAATAAGGTTAATACTATTTAAGTAACATTATTGGCAATGTCGGTCAATTCATTTTAACGTTTTGTTACAAACATTTGTAAATTTACAAGAGTAGTTTGAATAATTGCTTCAACTGTTGTATACAAACTACTATGAGGTCATATCAAAATTGTCGTCGACAGTGATCGTAGTCAGATCAGCCCTCTTTTATGCTATCGCCGTGATATGGACTGCATTGCTTTTTTTTGCTGCATTGCCCATTTTTGTTACTTTCAACAGCAATATCATTAGTTATGTAGGCTTGCTATGGGCAAAAGTGATGCTGTTGATGTTAAAAGCATGCTGCGGTCTGAGCTATCAAGTAGAGGGGCTAGATACTGTACCAGATACACCTTTTATAATAGCTTGTAAGCATCAGTCCGCTTGGGAAACGATTTTTTTATCTTCATGTTTCAAAAACTCCAAGTTTATCTTAAAAAAAGAACTTACCTATATTCCTTTTTTTGGCTGGTACATCATCCTTGTAGGTATGATTTGGATCGATAGGAAGTCGGGAATACATTCTTTGAAAAGAATCGCAAGGGATGTGGCCACCGCATTAAACAAAAGCGACAACGTAGTAGTGATATTCCCCGAAGGTACAAGAACTAAACCACTGGAGAGTGTAGAGTATAAGTCTGGTATTTTGGCGATCCATAAGGTAAACCGCGAGATTCCAATTGTTCCAGTCGCTCTAAACTCTGGTGTGTTTTGGCCAAAAGGACTCTTGATCAAACCAGGAACTGTGACGATAAAGTTTCTAGAACCCATATCACATTCTACTGATCAACGCCAGCTCCTAAAACTCCTAAAAGAAAAGATTGACTTAGAAAGCAATTTGTTGGCACACTATATATCATAAATTATAACCGTACAAATATGCGCTATTATGTGTAAGATGACAAAATGCCTTGGTGTTTCTTTGGTAGTTGTAGGGCTAGTAACCGCAGTAGGTGTTTTCTCCTTTGGTTACGTTGCAAAGACTTTGGTCGTTCGAAAGGCAAACCAACTAATGCAAGTGCCAGTGACTCTAGATGACCTCAGCGTATCGTTCTTCAGTGGTGAGGTGAAGATAACAAATATAATCGTTCATAACCCTAAAACGTATAGTGCGCCACACTTCTTGGAAGCACCATCTATGCGTGTTGTATTGGAACCATTGTCGATCTTGACATCAAATCTAGAGATTAACTTGATAGAAATTGACTCATTAAAGATCAATTTAGAGCTTAATCAAAATGGTGGGAACTATATGGACATTATGCAAAATCTTCACGATAGTTCCAAGGTTGCTGATGATGATCATCATCATGATAATCACGTAGACCATCATGATGGACATGGGCAGTCGTCTCATCAACACCAGCACCAACATGCTACTAAGGAATGGAATGTTAGCGTTGGACTGCTCAAGCTTAACAATACAGCTGTTCACATGAAAGCTCCTGGTGCATTGGAGTTAGATGCAACTATACCAGAACTACACCTTAAAGATCTGAGGTCATCTGATACATCAAGCATGATGTATGCGATTTTCAATCAGTTATACCCTAGTTTTATAAAATCTAATATGGGACTAAAAATTAAAGTAGAGCAAACATTGGATAGTATTAAAAAGAAGCTCACTAATATTCTTAATTGATACACTTGGCTGCTTTACAGAATTCAGTGGGCTCAGTCAGTGAGTATAAGCAAGATCGTATCAATCTAGGTGAGCTTTAAGTAGGCTTTGATCACTTTAAATTTTTGCTATGCAGTTTGTCGATGACTTTATAATGCACTTAGGGTATACTGCCAGGAATTTAAAATCTTACAAAGTGAGTCAAGTTGTGTTAAACAGCCTAGTGTGTGCATTTTTTTTGGTCCTTGTTGCTAATACTGTGTTTGCAGAAGCAAGAGTAGTGGATGGAGAACAGTGTGTGAACGCAATTAGCAAATACGAAAAGGAATACGGTATACCCACTAACCTTCTTCGTTCAATAGCGATAGTAGAATCTGGTCAGTGGGACCGTACCACGAAGAAATGGTATCCGTGGCCTTGGACCGTCAATATAGATGGAATTTCCCACTTTTTTTCCAATAAGCGTGAAGCAGTTAACTTTATAAAAGAAAAGTTAAAAAGTGGAGTGAAAAATATAGATGTAGGCTGTAATCAGATTAGTATACGGCATCATGGTGAAAATTTTTCAAATATTGATCAAATAATTAATCCAAAACACAATTCCAGATATGCCGCACAGTTTTTGAAGTCCCATTTTCAAAGAACAAACGATTGGGCATCTGCAGTTGGTCGATATCACTCGTGTCGCTCCCAAAAAGCCAAGGTGTACATCAACAAAGTATTTGCTAGATGGCAAAGCATTGCCAAAGACCCCAAATACTCGACCTCACAGACTACGATTCCTTTGAAACATATTAACCATAATTCAGCCAAAGTCCAAAACGTGAAAAAATACGATCGTTATGCAGACGATATTATCGTTTTTGCGAGTCATATGTAGGGACTGTTTCCCAAGAGTGTTGGAAAGGTTGTTTTGCGATTAAGAGCCTATCGGCAAATGAATTGGAAAAAATTTGGGCAAAAGTGGTCTGTTAAGTTGTTAGCAAAGGTAAATGGAGCGGTTGTATGTGTTCCCCCGCAAGACAACGATACCAATCGGTTGTTATTGTGGTGCAACGTTCTCTTAAATACCGCACTAAACCATCCTCCCTTAGATTAGCACCGTCTTCATCCAATATCGTATCTCTCCAGTTCATTTTCTACATACCAGCGCCACTTTTGTCGCTTTTGTAAATAAATCTTTATTTTTGTCGCATGTTCGTTGATTGTTTATACAATTTTATTGTATAATGTACGTATTGATGATTAAAGGGGTATCATACCAAATCTCATTTTTAAATGATTCAAAACGGATTTTGTGAAACTCGGCTCTGCGCAGGTATTTCAATACGCTTACGCAGCCTCATCCTCAAATCCATTCGCCTGATTTAATCTGAAACTTGGTATAATTCATCAAAAAGACATGTACCAACAATGTGCTTTAGATAACTCTATAGGAGCTGATGGTATAGATGGACACATTTTTACTTGGGGCTCCGAATCTTGGGAATGGTGAATCTAGTTGATTATACCGCAGGATTACCCAATATAATGCGATAATGTTTTGATATGGAACACGAGCGAACCCACTAGGAATAGAAGGAAACAGAGTGCAATGGTCCCTATTATAAACGCTACTGCAATATTACTAGGCGGGGCTGGTTGTTCGCCAAATATATTCTGACCTTTTGTTCCTGGAGCAAGACAAAGTATCAAGCTGAAGATGATAACAACAAATGGAATCAAGGATAAAAGCAGCCAATATCCACTGTAACCTATATCATGTAACCTTGATATATGAAGCACGATTGAAGTGGTGAAATAGCGAATGAATGTCGCGGCGTATAATATACCAAAAAGCCATGATTGAGTTGTAAATAGACGGAGCCCATCTTGAGCATGACAACCGTCAGATAGACACATTACCACGCATAACGTAACGATCAATAGCGTGGACAACAACATTAATAGGGTGTTTAAGACGGTATTGATGATAAAACCAAAGCGATTAATTCTTGTTGATATTTTGAACGGAAACGTCGCAAAACTATAAAACTTATTTTTCATAAACATCTTGTATCATATGTATATAGCATATCATATATTTGACATTAATGATACACCACAGCTGTTGACGACAGAGCCGTGCCTCATATTTGTTCTGAGCTTAACCATGATAAGTGCTCTAAAAAGCTTAATTCATAGGATTGCAGCTAAGAATAGTTTGCGACACATTGTGCCCCATCATGACAAGGTACCACATCTTGCCAAAAAATCAATTAATTATCATTACCAATTATACTTCATAACAAATATCTGCAAAACATTACGCGATTTACATAATACCTTACTTAACAACAACCGGACTAGCGATAGAGATTGATTCGAAAGCACCTCCACTTTGCCAACAATTTCACAGACAACTATTGTCCGAATTCTTTTTATTCCAATTAATTTGCGGACATGCACTAAAATGTGTTGAAATGGATAATCATTGACTCTTATAGTCAATGTACATATTTTAAGGAAGCTAACCGCAAAGTAATCGCACATAAATAAAGCAGTGAAGTTTTGGATTGGTGTCGCCTGTCAAGAGCATGTAGAAAACGGAGTTAAGCTAGGCATTTGCCAATTTTGCCACGGTAAATCTGCCCCTAGCAAACGCTTATCACGTCGTGATTTCCTCATTTATTATTCGTCTAAAATTACCATGACGGGAGCTGAGCTTTGTCAAAAATTTACTGCAATTGGCGAGGTCATTGACGATACATCATACCAGGTAGATATGGGAAGTGGATTCAAACCATTTAGGCGCGGTATCCGTTATTTTGAGGCAAAGCATACAGATATCAAACCGCTTGTGCCGTGTCTGCCCTTTATCAAAAATAAAAATTCATGGGGCTATGTTTTTCGCTATGGTTTTTTAGAAATCGACCAAGAATCATTTGAAATCATTGCGCATCACATGCTTGAATTTAATCCTTTATTAAGCGCCGGAAATGTCTAATCTTGTTGTGCTGAAAATCGTTGAAGAGATAAGAACTGAATGCGCTGCAAATATAACATTGGACCCTGTAGCCGCAAAAAGATTCTTTAAAGTATCGGAAGGCAGCTATGGGGCTGGTGATGCGTTTTTAGGCGTTACTGTACCTAATTTACGAAGAATTGCAAAAATATATAAGAATATTGAGCTAGAAGTCATCAAAGAGCTACTTCATTCCAAATATAACGAAGAGCGCTTATTAGCACTTCTGATACTGGTGCATCAATATCAAAAAGGTGACGTTAATCTTCAAGAAAAGATGTGTTCATTTTACATTAACAACCTTGATCGTGTTAATAATTGGAACCTTGTGGATAGCTCAGCTCACCATATTCTAGGGCATCATCTATGGGATAAGGACAGATCGATGCTCACTAAAATTGCAGCATCTGATGTGTTATGGGAGCGCAGAATAGCAATTGTGGCGACCTGGTACTTTATTCAAAAATCTGACTTAGAATGGACATTTAGGATCGCCAAGTTGTTGGGACATGATCTGCATGATCTGATCCATAAAGCTGTTGGCTGGATGCTCCGCGAAGCAGGCAAGAAAGATGAGGCTCAACTAATCTCTTTCCTTGCTGCTCATGGGAAACAAATGCCTAAGACCACGCTGCGCTACGCTATGGAGAGATTATCTAAGGAGCAGAAAGCGATTGCTACAACGTCATCTATATCAGCCTAATCTGCATCCCCATTACTGCAGATTCTTAAAGCATTCCAGCAGCAGTGGTAAGTTCAGAGTGGCTGTCCTGATGGAATTCACGCACTCACTTATACCAATTTTGCGGAATGTAAATACGTTGGAAGAACGTTAGAAGATCTTAGGGCCAAATCTCATTTTTAAATGATTCAAAACGGATTTTGTGAAACTCGGCTCTGGGCAGATATTTCAATACGCTTATGCAGCCTCATCCTCAAATCCATTTGCCTGATTTAATCTGAAATTTGGTATGAGATATGTTGGTGGGTCTGGATGGTGTTGAGACAAACATCCAGGCTCCTCTCCTTTGTCGTGCCCATCTCTCCTCCATCCTACGCCTCTCCTCCTTTGCCGCTTCTCTGCTCTACCATTCCGCTACTTCCTTGTTATGCCCGCTCCCTCCTTTGTGATGCCCGTGAAAACGGGCATCCATCTGCTTTTGCCAACAACTTAACATACTACTTTTGCCCGAATCCTTTTCATTCCAATTAATTTGCGGACGTACTCTTAGGGTCAATTAGCCTTGTTTTTTGCACGTAACTTGGTACCTATCTCCTTGGTGTTGCATGCCATATACTTTAATATCTTCTATGCCCCATTCTTTCGCGTTTTCTTCAAAAAAAGATGGTTCGATTTTTGATACAATACTACCAACACTTTTTCCACCGGGTGCAATAAAATGGGTAAATAACAAAGAGCCACCAGGTTTCGTCATTCTGACGGCTTCTTTTATTGCTTTTTTCATATCATCTTTCGTTAAATACATCGCCAGAGCTCCAAAACTTAATACATGATCGTAATAATTGTCTGGAATATTATTATGTTTTTGCGTCATATCCCATACAAAAAAATGATCAGCTTGTTTTGGGAAAGCTTTCTTCACCTGATCGATTGCATTTTCCGCAATATCTGATCCTCCCATTTCCAATTGATCATCGCCAATGTGATTTTCTATCACTTTTAGTGCTGCTCCTACCCCTACACCTAGCTCAAATATTTTGTGATGTTTATTAATTTGAGGGTGCATTTTCGAGATACCATCTAGCACCATTTCTTTAAATTGTTCTGCTGTTAAATAACCCCATGCTGAACCATGGTGCAAGTTCTCGGGATGGTGGTTTAAAGCTTCATTATTAAACCAACTTTTTATTTTATTCTTTTTTATGTAACTAAAATATATTCCATAAAAATAATCTTTTACTTGCTGTGATTTGAAATAATAGGCAGGCAAGCTTAACAAGCATAATGTGACTAAAATAAGTGTAGTGGCCTTGTTCAAACGTTTTGTCCTTGTCATATAAAAAACTTTTTGGAACCATTAAAGTGGTGCAATGTGAGTTGGCACTTTTGTACACGGGATTATTGTGAATTTTTTGCAGTCCGGCAACAGTTTTTATAGCTTTGATTAAGACTGTTTCTAAAACATGCATATACGGGCTTTAAAAACATTAGAATAATCAAAGCTTTTAATCTTTGCTTCCTTTGTAGCTAAGATGCCTTTATTTAGCCTTATATCTCTGTGATCAAGTATAATAAGAGTTATAAAGGTTATTGGCAAAGGTTTAGATGGGGCTCAAGTATATCAGAATGAACATCAACGCATCCAAGCAAGGAATGAAACAAATTATTATGCGAAACATTGTCTTTCTTTCTTAGCTGATTGTAATTGGCTTTGAACTCTTGTAAGTATTTTTCAGAAGCCCATGCGAACATCGCTATATCGTATTGCTCTGTTAATTCTTCTTCACCTTCGTAAGCATTACCAAAATAACCTTTTTCATATAAAGAATAGCCATGATCGGAAGCAAATAATAAGAATGCCTTCTGGTCTTCAAGACGATTAATAACTTGCTTTAACACCCAGTCGGAATAAAGAACTGAATTATGGTAAGAATTTAGTAATTCATTTCTTTCACAATTGCTGGGAGATTTAGAGTTGCAGGTAGGATGAAATTTTTTAAAAGCTTCAGGATACCGCTGATCAAATATCCAATGACTTCCCATCATGTGTAAAGTAATAAACAAGTTATTGCCTTGGTTATCCTTTAGAAACTGATCTAAATAGGGTAGCAAGTACTCATCATACACATTCTCTTCACCAGAGTCTCTTCTTATATCACTTCTTATAATTGTCTTGTCTGCTTCCATCGCGATAGAACCGTAGCTAAAATCATAAGTTCTAAATGCGCCTTGTGTCCCAATCCAAGCGGTTTTAAACCCTAGTTTTTTAAAGATTGATATAATGCTTGTTTCTGAAGTTGCTTGCTCCCAGTTTTTCGGGATTGCTCGTGTCATCATGTATGGAATAGACACTCTGGTAGAACTAGAACTAGAAGTGGCATTTTTAAAACTCACAAAATCTTTAAGTTGCATAAGGTGAGGAGCATTTTCATATGTAGTTTTTCCATTGGGGTAAAACATATCGCCACGTAAAGATTCTCCGATTACCATGACTACTACTATCGGGTCTTGACTTTTTCTTTTTAAATTAAACTTATACAGCTGCGAGATATCTTTTTTAGTTTTTACTTCTTGCTTGAAGATTCCATACTTTCTAAAGTATAAATCTAAATTATAAAAAACACTAAATGGCATATAAGCCTGACTTACCAGTCGAGTTGTATAGAATCCATATTTAGCATAATCATAGTACCCAGATAGTCCAAAAAGGATTATGATGGTAAGCGCTAAAGCTTTGCCTTTGGCTTGCATAAGCAGGTTAGTTCTATAACGACTTAGCAAGATTCCAAAGGATAAAGCAGCGATTAATCCAAGCACTAGCCTGACGCTTAAATATTCGCGAACCAAATCCCATTCTACGCCTATCATATCCTGCAAAACACCGATATCAAAGCTTTTGCCAAAATTTAATACATAGTAATCAGAAGCTGCACCAAAACAAAAAAAGACTGGAATAAAAACCAGGTAAAAATATCTAAAAACACTGAGTAATGAAAAGAATATCCAGTTTAGGAACAATGCGCCAACAACCTCAATAACAGCAACATAGAGCGTTTTGTCACTGCTATGAAAATTCAAACCAAGCACTGCACGATTATAAGCAACTGGCAAATGAAACAAAAGGGTATAAATCAATGATGTAAGCAATGCGTTACTTAAACCAGCTAGAATTTGTTCTTTTTTGAACATTGCAAATTTATAAAAATTTATAAAATTTTAAGCTCGACTATATCATAAATTTTTTGTAAACCACAGCACCAAATTAGCATCAAGAAAATAGCTAAACACTATCGCATACTCATAATTATGAGTAGGACCTTTGCTATGAGGAGTCAAATTAGCAGCATTTTATTGCAAGCACTTGTTACTGATAATGAGTCCACATCCTGAGTACTCTGATTATTCTATTTTTTTGATCTATGCTGTAAACAAGTCTATGTTGTACGTTGATCCGCCTAGAATAGAAGCCATCTAGATCTCCGATCAACTTTTCAAAGGGCGGGATTATCGTGAACGGATCGGCTTTCAGAACCGCGATTAATTCTTTACACTTGACTGCCAAATTAGAATTTTTGATTTTTTCTGCATCTTTTTGGGCTGCTTTTGAAAACATTACCTGATATGTCACAAATCCACGTCTTCTGAGTATTCTTCGAGGGGTTTGTTATTCATCTCAAGAATAGATTCCTTCAGTCCTGGAACAGACATAATGTGGATGGTTTCAACCATTGCTTCATAATCAGCTTTAGAAAGCAACACAGCCTCATTGCGCTTTCCAACTATATAAACCGGTTGATGAGTTTGGTTCGTTGAATCAACCAATTTAAATAGATCATGTCTTGCCTGACTTGTGGTATATATTTCCATAACTTTATCTTATACAGGATATCTCATGACCGTATAGTACTACTTGTTGTACTATATAATCAAGTATCTTTTATAAGGGATATCAGGAAGTCAGGAACAGGGGGTGCCAGAGCGGCATAGAGTTGCCCACAAGACCTTTGAGCATATTTATTGCCGTAGTATAAAAACCTGAATGCGCAAATTATCCAACGTTAGAATGCTTGACGCGACTTCTTTATCACAAGGAAGATATTGCCCTGTATCCAGTTAATTTAACGAAACTGTTTTTACCTCTTGCAAAAATTTTATAGGGCTATTAGAACTATTAAATAGTGGTTTAATTGCGTTCAGTAGTTAATTCAACTGCCGCTTAGATTCAGGAGTAATAGCAAAGTGTTAAAAGATTTTCAAAAGCAAAACGGCATCTTTATTTTGCCTGACTTGCCATATGAACAGTCCGCCCTGGAGCCTCATATCTCCGGACACACCATTTCGTTTCATTATGGTAAGCACCATCAGTCATATGTATCCAACCTTAATACGCTGATACGCGACAGCAATTATTGTGATATGGCTTTGAAGGATATCATTACTGATACATATAACAGGCCTGACAAAGTCTCTGTGTACAACAACGCTGCTCAAGTTTGGAATCATACGTTTTTTTGGCATTCGATGAAAAAAAATGGTGGCGGCAGCCCATCTGGAGAGTTGGCTGCACTGATAGCTCAAGGTTTTGGAGACTTTGAGACTTTTGTCGCACGTTTCAAAGAGGCTGCTCTCTCGCAGTTTGGAAGCGGTTGGGCATGGTTGGTACTGGATTCTCAAAACGCACTGCAGATAATCAAGACAAGCAATGCAGACTTACCTCTTGTCCTTGGTTATAAGGCTCTTCTGACAGTTGACGTATGGGAGCACTCTTACTATCTTGATTACCAAAATAAGAGAGCGGATTATTTAACTGTTTTCATTGAAAAATTGATAAATTGGTCATTTGCTGAGGGGAATTTAAAAGCTGGAAAGGAATAACTAGTACAAGATGATAAGGGGGAGGGATGTTAAGATTTTTAAGCGGTATCATAGGTCGTATTAAAAAAGCAGAAGAGGTTCAGCACGACCTAGAGTCTGTGCGGAACTGGTATTCTGATAGATACGAGAGTGTACTGATTCAACGAAATGTTCTTGTGTTTGTCATGACTGTTGCGATTATCACCATCGCAGCTTCTGTTTTAGTGATCAGATATGTCAAAAGTGGGAGGACAGTTGAACCATTTGTCATAGAGATAGAGCCAAAAACTGGCGTCCCAACTGTTGTCGATCCTTTGACGATCAGAGCGTATTCTTCAAACGATGCGATCAAACGGTATTTTGTTATGAAATACATTCGTGCAAGAGAAGAATACTCTCGAGCGGCATACGATACGAATTACTACACTGTTGTAAGAGTTCTTTCATCCGATAACGTATACTACGGGGATTACAGACCCAAATTTACATCGTCTAACCCCAACAGTCCCTATAACCAATTTGGTGAAATTGGCACAAGAAAAGTGTTGCTGAAGTCAATCATTTTTCCTACAGAGCACTCTGCACAGGTTCGTATATCACTTGAAGCAACAGGTGGGCAAAATGCAGGACATACTGATAAAATAGTCTTCATACAATTTGCCTTTAGGGATCTTAGTATGAACGATGATGAAAGGCTCATCAATCCTTTGGGATTTGTGGTGGATTTGTATAGAATTGAAGATGAAAGAATGGGAGGGTAAACAGGTGTATAATTTGACCAAGACATTGCTATTATCGATATTAGTATCGGTATCTCTAGGATCTATCTGCAATCACGTAAGAGCAGAAACACCACTTGCGATTGATAGCAGAATTAAGACTTTTGTGTACAGTGAAAATGAAATTTTTAGGATCATTTTACACTACGGATACCAAACGAGCATAGAATTTGCAAACGGGGAAGAAGTGCAGACCATATCGGTTGGCAATAGTTTTGCGTGGCAGCTTAATCCTGTGGGTAGGCGGTTATTTATCAAGCCTCTCGAAGAAAACATTGCAACAAATATGACGATCATAACGAACCTGAGAACGTATCAATTTGAGTTGCAATCTAAGGATTTATCTAACTCAGTTGATGAAGAGTTAGTCTTTGTGATCAGATTCTTTTATCCAGACGATGAAGAAGACCAAGTGACACCTTTACCAAAGGATAAGACAGAAGTCGATCAAAAGACTTTGCCTGTGATTCAGCCATTTAATTTTAATTATAAGTTTACAAACGTTGGCAGCTTGCAAATTACTAAAGTATTTGACGACGGTATTAACACCTTTTTTGAACTTGGTCCAAAAGTACAAAGACCGCTACACTTCTTTATAAGAAACGGTAGTGATGACGTGGAAGTGATTCCAAAACAGAAAGGCAAATACGTTGTATTCAGTAAAATTGCCAAGGAGTGGAAAATTACATCTAACAAAGATGTGGTCAGCATACATAACAATAGTTAATGTACCATTATGCAAAATGAACAGGAAAAAGGGGTAGTAGACGTTAATGTAAGCAATACTACTACGTCACTGGAAGATAAAAGAGATAGTGCTTCTACTGACTCTGTAGGCAGTAGCAAAAGCAATTCGGGTTTTTCGGTTGTAGCTACTTCTCCAAAACGCAACAAGGTGATGTTACTACTCGTAATATCTTGCGGAATAGCTGCGATGTATTACGTGCTCTTTAGTGGTCCTCCTAGTTCTAAGGACCTTGCAGCAAAGAGACGTGAGGAGATTATAGCTTCAAAGGAAAAAGATAAATCTGTGTCCTCACTACCTCAAAACACTGACATTCAAAAGCCTACTGAGGTATCTATCAAACCCCCTGAGGCTCCACCTTTGAATGAGCCTGTAGCGCCGCCACCACCTCCGCCACCGCCACCTCCTCCTCCACAACTTGCACCAAGCCCTGCTGTTCCTTTAAGCTCGGTAATACAACAAGTGAGCAGTAGTCTGATGGAAGGTAAAGAGAATAAAGGTATGAGCGATGCGGAGAGACAAAAGTTAGAAGCTAGAAGGAAAGCAAATATTATTGTCACAGGTGGTGGTGCTGGTGGTATGAAAAGTCTCAAGGCACAAGCATCTGGGACAGCGCAAGACTCGACTGGTACCAAAAGAAACAACGTAGAATTTATGGGTTTTGGAGATGGTACACTAGATGACGTTTCTATGGCTAAGAGTGCTGCAGTACAAGTAAGCGCCACAAAAGTGGGAAACTTGAACAAGATGGTGGCTCAAGGCAAAATCATCTCAGGTGTTCTTGAAACAGCGATTAATACAGATCTACCAGGAGATCTGAGAGCGATCATTTCAAGAGACGTATACGCAGAAGCTGGAAAAGATGTGTTGATACCAAAAGGCTCAAGAATATTTGGTACGTATGACTCATCTGTCAAAGATGGTCAAACCAGGGTCAGTATTATATGGCACAGAGTATTGAGGCCAGATGGTATCGATATTGCCGTAGACTCTGCAGGTACAGATCAGTTAGGTAGAGCGGGTGTGTCAGGTATACTTGATAACAAGTTTTGGACCAGAATTGGCACAGCTTTTCTTGTATCATATGTCGTACCTATAGCAGCCAACAGAATAGGGAACGTTAAGGGTAACCAAACCAATACCACTACTGTCACACAGGGAGCAGCTGGAACTACTACTACATCTTCTGGCACGGTAAGTGCCCAACAGGCACAGGAAAGCTCTAAGAAATTCTCGGATATCGTTAAAGATGCTGTCACGTCTGCTTTTCCCGTTAATCCAACGATTAGAGTACCACAAGGTACAAAAATTACGATTTTAGTACAAAAAGACTTGGTATTTGCCATACCATATACTGGAAATACTACGCGGGTACTTAAATGAGCTTAACGGCACTAGAAACATATTTAGAGCCCTTAAAGAACATATTTGGCGAAGATGGTGTGAATGAGATCTCCATTAATAGGCCTCTGGAGGCTTGGGTAGAGAAACTAGGTGATATTAGATATGAAAATATGCCTGTCCTAGATTTTCAGCACCTACATGGCTTAGCATTGCTCGTTGCACAATCAACTGAACAGAAGATTAGCGAAGAGAATCCACTGTTATCTGCAACTTTACCAAATGGATACAGGATACAGATAGTGATTCCTCCAGCGTGTGAACCTGGAACTATAGGTATGTCAATCCGTAAACCGTCTGTGCTTAAGATGAATTTGAACGACTACGAAAAATTTGGTGCCTTTGACAGTACGGCGATTGATGAGGTTCAGGACGAAAGCAATAAAAAGCTTCTATCGCTTTTGGAGCAGAAAAAGATGAAAGAGTTTTTGGAGTTAGCGGTGATATCTAGAAAAAACATCATCATAAGTGGAGGAACATCAACCGGAAAGACGACATTTGCTAATGCGATGCTAAAAGCCATACCAAACGATGAAAGATTAATTACATGTGAGGATGCCAGGGAGATTGAAATAGAGGAAAAGCCAAATAGACTGCACCTATTAGCTTCCAAGGGTGGACAGGGGCGTGCTAAAGTGACAATACAAGATTTAATTGAGGCCTGTTTGCGCTTAAGACCTGACAGAATCATAGTCGGGGAGCTTAGAGGTAGTGAAGCATTTAGCTTTCTTCGCGCAATTAATACTGGCCACCCTGGTTCAATCTCGACAATTCATGCTGATACCCCGTTAATGGCTATAGAACAGTTAAAGCTAATGGTAATGCAGGCAGGACTAGGGATGCCACCGAGCGAAATTAAAGACTACATTATGCATGTAGTTGATATTGTAGTGCAATTAAAGCGTGGAGCAAAGGGCAAGAGATACATTTCCGAGGTATATTTCCGTCAGGCTCATAATCAACAGTAGCGCTAGTATAATTAAATTTTATGGAAAGATTAGTTTTTTTTGTCAAAAATTTCATAGTTTCTGTCTTAGCGATTGTTTTTATTTCGCTACTTGTCATTCAAACGTCTAGCGCTTTATTTTGTATATCGCAATACGGTACCGGTGCGTTAGATATTGATTTCATCATGTCGACTGGACCACTCATTGCTGTATACAACAACTATGCCTGGTGGTTTCACAATATTGGCACCATACGCATCGACTACAATAATTATTTAATTGCAAAACTGTTAGCGTGCACTACTTTACCTGGCTTGCTAACGATTTGGTTGATATGGAAGTACAGGCACCAGATTTACGAGCATAGACCGTTCAAACCTGATGAATCTTTGCATGGAGACGCAAGATGGGCTACGGAAGCGGATATTGCAAAAGCTGGGTTGCGTTCCAAGAGGGGTATGATGATAGGACGTGACGATGAGGGTTATCTGATAGCAGACGGTTACCAACACGCACTTTTGTTTGCACCAACAGGATCTGGAAAGGGTGTTGGGTTCGTAATACCAAATCTTCTATTTTGGGAGGACTCGGTATTTGTGCACGACATTAAGCTTGAGAACTTCATGGCAACTAGTGGTTGGCGTGCCAAAATGGGTCAGAAGGTATTTTGTTGGAGCCCTGCCGATCCAGATGGAATCACGCACTGTTATAATCCGATAGATTGGGTGAGTAAAAAGTCTGGTCAAATGGTGGATGATGTTCAAAAGATAGCAAACTTAATAATGCCGGAGAAGGAGTTTTGGAATAACGAAGCAAGGGCACTGTTTGTTGGAGTGGTATTGTATCTCATCGCTGCACCTGACAAGATCAAGTCGTTTGGAGAAGTCGTTAGAACAATGCGTAGCGATGATGTGGTATACAATTTAGCGGTAGTCTTGGATACCATGGGGAACGACATCCACCCTGTAGCATATATGAACATCGCTGCATTTCTACAAAAAGCGGACAAGGAGAGATCTGGTGTTGTTTCAACGATGAACTCTAACTTGGAGTTATGGTCGAACCCTTTGATTGACACTGCTACAGCTTACAGTGATTTTAATATACTAGAGTTTAAAAAAGTCAAAACAACTGTATACGTTGGATTAACACCTGACAACATCAAAAGGTTGCAACCTTTGATGCAGGTTTTTTACCAACAGGCCACGGAGTTTTTATCAAGAAAGCTGCCAACTGATGATGAACCATATGGTGTGCTTTTTCTTATGGATGAGTTTCCAACGTTGGGTAAAATGGAACAATTCATGACTGGAATTGCATTTTTTAGGGGATATAACGTGCGTTTGTTTCTGGTCGTACAGGATACGGAGCAGCTAAAGGGAATATATGAGGAGTCTGGGATGAACTCCTTTTTATCTAACTCAACGTATCGGATTACTTTTGCAGCAAACAACGTAGAAACTGCCAATCTTATTTCACAGTTGATAGGCAATAAAACTGTTGATCAGGTTTCTGCCAACCAACCAAAGTACCTGGACTTCAACCCAGCTTCTAGATCATTGAACGTTTCCAAAACGCAGCGAGCACTACTTTTGCCACAAGAAGTGATTACCCTTCCTAGGGACGAGCAGATTCTTTTAATAGAGTCTTGTCCGCCTATAAAGTCTAAGAAGATAGTACATTTTAAGGACAATTTCTTCAAGAAGCGTCTGCTTCCAGCCATCGAGGTACCTCAACAGGACCCATACGATCCAGTAAAAGCAAAGGCATCGATCACTTCAAAGAAGCCTCCTAAAGAAGAAGCTGCAGAGCAAGGAGAGCAAGCTGACCAAGAAGCGTGAGAAGCGGCAGGAATGATGTCCTATAGCATTTAGGCCCTAGACTATACTCTAGGCCCTCTAGTGATCATCATACGAAATCAAGCCAAGGCACACAACAGCCATTGCAAGGAGTGACGTATGATGTATAATGTCATTACATAGAAACACACAGTGATGACAAGGTGAAGCAAAAAGCAAGCAAAACAAAGCGGCTCAAGTACGACGACGTGTACATGATCAATCCTCTCATTGACGTCGCCTTTAAGAAGATTTTTGGGGTTGAGGCCAATTCTGACATACTGATATCATTGCTAAACTCTATAGTATCTGAGGAAGATCAGATAAGCGAAATAGAGATATTGAATCCGTACAACGAAAGAAACTTTAAGAAAGATAAGCTATCTATTTTAGATGTTAAGGCGAGGAACAAGCATACTGGGACGTACTTTTTGGTAGAGATGCAGCTGGCAGATGAGCTGGACTATCACAAGAGAGGGTTGTATGGTTGGGCAAGAGTGTACTCTAATCAGATAGGAGCAAGAGGGAGGTATAGAGATCTGAAGAGAACGATAGCGATACATATATTGAACTTTACAGCAATAGACTATGAGAAGGAGAAGGGGTGGA
>NZ_SCFA01000053.1 GCF_004210275.1 Rickettsiales endosymbiont of Peranema trichophorum | reverse complement strand
AATGAACTTGGAGTAGATTGAAAATGACAAAGAGGACAGTAATCGTTGTTGGCGCTGGAATTGCAGGCTGTACCATTGCATATGAGCTTGCTTCGCGTGGATTTGATGTTACGGTGCTTGAAGCGTCTGCTGAAGTGGCTAGTGGTGCTTCTGGAAATGATGTAGGTATCATTTACCCAAGGCTTGAGGCGGCTTGGACAAAGGCGATGGACTTTTACATTCAGGGACTAGAGGCAACCTTAGCATTATTGAAGAGATTGAGCAGTGCGCACTGTATTTTTGAAAGGACTGGCATCATAAGATTTGCAAAAGACGACGAAGATGTGAGAAGGCTTCAAAAGATTATTGAGCTTTTGTCTCAAAAAGTACCAAATCTTGTAGAATTTTTGGACACTAATGTCATAAAAGATGTGGGCATCACATGTAGTACAAAAGGTGCTATTTTTATAAATCAGGTTGGTTATGTTAGACCTAAAATACTTTGCAGCACCTTAATACGGGATGTTTCAACGTTATATAACCACAAGGTTTACAAGGTTGAATATAGAGGTGGAGTGTGGGTGGTCCACTGTGACTTTTTAGGCTCACTAAGACAATTAGAATGTACTATCCTAGTATTTGCAAACGCCTATTACGCATCCCATATAGAGCAATTACAGTTTTTAGAGCCTATGTTGAGACGAGTGCGTGGGCAAATAAGTTTAATTCAAGCCACGGAGTGTAGTGCTGGATTAAAGACTGTATTATGTGGTTTAAATGGATACATCACGCCATCTGTGGAGGGCTGGCATTATGTGGGTGCAAACTACGACTATCACAATCTATCGACAGAGCCTGACATAGCGGGAGAGAATCATAACAGGCAGATATGGTGCAACTATTTTGGCAAGGAATCGTGCTTGAAACTGGCAGTGCTTCCTGGGAGAGCATCTATAAGATGTGTTAGCAAGAACCGCATGCCTATTATAGGTCCTCTGGAGCAATTTTCAAACCTTTACGTCAGCATTGGTCATGGTTCAAGAGGGATGATATCTGGTCCAATAGCAGCAAAGATGATAGCGGAGTATATTAGACCTCTTGCATAACTCATAAATGAGTGAGGAATTTTTAGGAAAAATGCAGATGAGCACCCCAGCATATCCTATATATGTGAGGAGCGCAGACAAATTTTGACGACAAAATAACCACTCAGAATGAGTTAGGCAAGAGGTCTATTGGAGATGTCTACAATATGTGATGGAGTTGGACGACGCTTATAAGTTTAGGGAGCATACATTATTATTCCGATGACGACCAGTAAAGCACCGCTACATGCGAAAGCATTTGCAACAATGAGTGGAATATCTTTAAGTATGATACCGTATATTAACCAGCTAGTGACTGAGATTAAACCGACGACAAACCCCAACAGTGATAGATCTTGAGCGGATTGTGATGCAAAGATCTTATATGCTTGAATGAAGTACAGGAGCTGACCAGCAATGGCTATAAAAAGCATGTAAATGGCGTAATATCTTCTAAAATTTGAGGGATGGTTGCAGGGTGTCATTGTTTGTTTTAGATAACGTTGGTATTGGGGCTATAGTACAGAATGCGTAGGAAGTGTCAATAATGAGGCTGGTGATTGAAGTCATAGTGGCGACACAAGAATTCACTTCGGAAGATCTTCGACTTCAGCTTCTGATAGCCCGGTTGCCTGACCTACCTTACTGACCTCGATGCCTAGGCTCAGCAAATTCCTAGCTATCGCAATCTTCCGTTTTGCTTTTTTGCCTTATTTTGTTACCGCTCCGTGTTGGTACGTAATGACATTATACATCATACCTCACTCCTTGCAATGGCTGTGGTTGAGCTTGTATTGAAATACTTAACAAGTAATTTGCCTATCCAGCATCTTCAGTTATACTAAGTAGAGGAACACGTCGCAAAATATCTGGGGGAATTTTCGTGCATTCTAGCATACACAAAAGCCTTTACTGCATTCTGTCATTGTCACTACTAATAGTCTCTTGGTTTGCCTATACGCACCTCAGAGCTGAGCCCCAAAACGTCATCACAGTATACGGAAACGTTGATACAAAAGACGTTGTAGTCGGCTTCAGAGTACCCGGTAGAGTTGCAAAAATGATGTATACAGAAGGAGAACAGGTCAGTGTTGGACAGATCATGGCAGAACTCGATAAAGATCGTTTTGAAGCAGAGTATGTCGCCGCAGAAGCACTACTAGCTTCTGCACATGTCGAGTACTCAAATGCACTCGTGAAATATAATAGAGCTAAAAAGCTTCTAGAAACACGTAACATATCACAAGAAGAATATGACAACGCATCAACCCAAAAAGATGCTAAAGAAACCGGCATTAAAACAGCTGAGGCCGCTCTAAAACTTGCTCAGATTAACCTAGATGATACAGCCCTCAAAGCTCCAGTCAATGGCATCATCACCTCCCGAATACACGAACCTGGCACAATAGTGTCATCAGGCCTCCCAATATACACGATTATGCCTATCATTCCCGTCTCGATACGCACATACGTAGATGAAGCTAACCTAAGCCGTATCCATGTAGGTCAAACAGTCAAGATATCAACTGATGGCGGATATACTTGCAGTGGTGTAATCGGCTTTATCTCACCACAAGCAGAATTTACTCCCAAAAGCGTCGAGACACTCCAATTGCGTACAGACCTGGTCTACAGAATCAAAGTAATAGTTGAACAACCAGCTACACACTTACATCAAGGCATGCCTGTAACTTTACAAATTGGCCTCGAGGAATTTGATGGAACAAACAAATAAGAAGCCAATCCTTGTGATAGAGGAGGTTACTAAGCAGTTCCCCAAAATGCAAAAACCAGCATTAAACTCAGTTTCAGCATGCGTATATCCCGGAGAAATTACAGGGTTAATCGGTCCAGATGGCGCTGGTAAAACAACACTAATACGCGTGATTATAGGATTACTAACACAGGACCGGGGTAAAGTAATCGTATACCCAGGCCTTCGTGATACCCAGTACGACAGTCTCCAAGACACCATCGCAATCCAAAAAATTACAGGATATATGCCTCAAAAATTTGGATTATATGAAAATCTGACTGTAATTGAAAATTTGCATCTCTACGGAGAACTACGCGACCTAAAGGAGAACGAGCGCCTTGAAAAATTTGACCATCTTCTGTCTCTAACAGAGTTGAAACAATTTGAAACTCGTATGGTCAAAAACCTATCAGGTGGCATGAAGCAAAAACTTGCAATAGCCTGCGCTACAATTGGTAATCCAAAGTTGGTTCTGTTAGACGAACCAGGTGTTGGAGTAGATCCAATATCCCGTAACGCTATATGGCGACTCGCAGAGTCGCTGGTATCTAAAGGAGCTGCAGTTCTCTGGTCCACATCTTACCTGGATGAAGCAGAACGCTGTGCAAACGTCATTCTTTTAAACGAGGGCGTCAAAGTATACGCCGGCCCTCCAGCAGCCTTGTTTGAGCGAGTTACCGATAGAGTATTTGATATACGCGGTCTTGAGACCATTAATAAACGATCGCTACTCATCAATACCTTAAAAAAAGAATGCGTTATAGACAGCGTTGTCCAGAACGACGGTGTTCATCTAGTCTTATCAAAAGATGCAACCTCTGACAGTATCAACATCGGTACACTGCAAAAAAGCAAGCCTCGTTTTGAAGATGCCTTCATGGATATCCTTGGTGGAGTACAGTGCAGATCATCAAGACTAGCAGAGCAGCTGTACAAAAAATCGCTTGATCACAAGCCGATCATAGAAGCGAAAGGCCTGATGAAGCGATTCGGTGATTTCATCGCCGTACGTGATAATACCTTTACCGTACATCAAGGCCAAATTTTCGGCCTCCTAGGACCAAACGGCGCCGGGAAATCTACGACATTTAAAATGATGTGTGGCCTTCTTCAGCCATCTCAAGGTGAAGCGTATATTAAAGGAATTAGTCTCAAAAATTTCACCTCAGAAGCAAGAGGCCAAATCGGCTACATGGCGCAAAACTTCTCTTTATACGGGAACTTGAGCGTAATGCAAAACTTGAAGTTGTTCTCAGGCTTATACGGCCTTCAAGGTAAAAAGCAAAAAGCTCAAATTGAAATGATGGTTGAAATATTTGGCCTATCCCCTTATCTCGATCATAACGCTTGTGAAATTCCATTGGGATTTAAACAAAGGTTGGCCCTATCCTGTGCATTGATGCACGAGCCAGATGCACTGTTTTTAGATGAACCAACCTCAGGCGTAGATCCAATCGCACGCCGTGAGTTTTGGCTTCATATAAACGCTATGGTTGAAAAGGGATTGACAATAATGGTTACAACTCATTTCATTGAAGAAGCGGAATATTGTGACCGTGTATCACTTATCTATGGCGGCAAAAGCATTGCCACCGGTACTCCAGAAGAGCTGAAAAAATTAGCATCCCACAAAAAAGATTCCCTCTGTACTCTTGAAGACGCTTTCATCCAGCTGATTACAGACAGTCAGCGAGAGGCAATGTGACCTGTGTAATCAGCAGATACGTAAAGGCACTGATCATCAAAGAATTCATTCAAGTAATACGTGATCCTAGCTCAATTATTATCGCCTTCGTCCTACCAATCCTTTTGTTGTTTATTTTTGGTTATGGAGTCAATCTAGACAACAATAACATCAAGATCGGAATAGTAGCGGAAAGGCAAGACGAAGAAATTATCGATCTAGTACAGGCGTTCAAAGGCTCCAGGTCTTTTGATGTCGTCGTTGCCAGTACCAGAGCAAAGTTAAAACATGAGCTTGTACTAGGCAATATACGCGGAATAATCATCATTCCAGAGTACTTTGGTCGTTTATCAAGAAATATACAGCTGATTACAGACGGCACCGAACCCAACGTAGCAAATTTCCTGAGATATTATGTTTATACCGTAGTATCCGCTCAAAATATGAAAAGTAATGGAGGGATCGCTCCAAACATAGCGGTACTCTCCCGTGTTTGGTATAACGAGGAATTGAAAAGCCGTAATTTTCTTGTCCCAGGTTCTATCGCTATTATAATGTCCCTGATCAGTACATTGCTTACTGCACTGGTGATAGCCCGCGAGTGGGAGCAAGGTACTATGGAATCCATTATAGCCACTCCAATATCAATAACACAAGTCCTACTTGGCAAGTTGTTGCCATATTTCCTTCTCGGTATCGGTTCTATGGTAATTTGCCTGATCGTTGCAATATTTTTATATAACGTCCCATTCCGTGGTTCAATAGCGATATTGGTATGTGCCTCTGGAATCTTTTTGATAGCAGGGTTGGGCCAGGGCCTCTTTATATCGTCCATTGCCAAAGATCAGTTTGTCGCTTCACAAATCGCATTAATGTCCTCATTTTTACCATCACTCATGTTGTCGGGATTTCTTTTTGAAATCTCTGCAATGCCTCCAGTACTTCAAGTGCTCACCCATATTTTTGCAGTCAAATATTTTGTAACTATTTTACAAACTATTTTTCTGACTGGTAATGTACTGCCATTAATCATCAAATGCATATTACCAATGGGACTCATTGCACTTTTATTCCTAGTGGGCACTTTTTACAAAACTAAAAGAAGTTTGGACGTATGAACCTAATATGTAGAAGAACAGGATGGTTGATATATAAGGAACTACTGATTTTGCTACGCGACCCAAAAGCACGCATAGTTCTAATAGTACCACCACTTCTACAGCTCATTCTTTTTGCTTTTGCTGCCACCTTGGAAGTAAAGAACGCTAGCATTTTGATATATAATCAAGATGTAGGAGCTCATAGCCGAGAAATTATTAATAGGTTAAGCGCTACACCAGTGTTCACTCATCTAAAATTTGCAGACAGCAGCACGGAGTTTAAAGCTGCAATAGACCTGCAGGAGGTGATAGCAGCAATACATATTCCACAAGACTTTTCCCGCAAAATAGAATTTGACTTGACCACAAATGTTCAAGTTATTCTAGACGGTAGAAGATCAAATGCATCACAGATAGTAAACGGATATATCAATCAAATTATATCTCGTTATGCAAATGAGCTTTCTACTAACTTTAACAACAAGGAAAGTCAGATCTCTATTGTTGAGCGACACTTTTTTAATAATAACTTAATATACATGTGGTTTACAGTACCCTCACTAATAGGGGTGTTATCAATGTTGGTAGCATTGATGGTAACGGCCCTATCTGTCGCAAGAGAAAAAGAACTGGGTACTTTTGATCAGCTTTTAGTTTCTCCGCTAATGCCTTATGAAGTTATTATAGGCAAAACCGTACCTGCAGTATTAGTAGGCCTTGCAGAAGGTATAGCGATACTACTAGCGGCAATACACATATTTCATATACCTTTCCAAGGGTCTATTGTACTGCTGATTGTTGCACTACTGATATTTGTGATTTCGATAGTTGGCATAGGTTTACTAATATCATCGGTGTCGCAAACGCAACAACAAGCAGTTGTCTTGGCTTTTGTTTTTATGGTGCCAGCTGTCTCCCTGTCTGGTTACGCTACTCCTATCGAAAATATGCCGCATTGGCTACAAGTTGTAATGTCCATCAACCCCTTAAAGTATTTTTTAATTACGGTCAAAGGCATCTTTTTAAAGGGGATGACATTTGCTGACGTCATACACACCACATGGCCTCTCCTGTTAATAGGATTTGCAACACTTGGGCTCTCCACCCGTCTGTTCATTAAAAGACTGGAGCTGTAATACCAGATTTCAGATTAAATCAGGCAAATGGATGCCAGTTTTTGCGGAAATGACAAAAAAGGGGAGCGACAAATGGAGATACCGGAATGACACAGGAGAGGTGAGGAAAGGACAAAAGATTCTTAAACTTTAAGGATGTTTGGTAGTCGGCTTATTCCACGCATCAAGCTCCATATCCGATACTACATATCCTGCAGCCCCCAACATATATAATGCTAAAGCCCCTAATCCTTGCTCTAAGTTCTCGGTGTCTTGAAGCTCACAACCCACCACCTGGTATTTAATACTGCTGCCTTCAAAAGCATGATCAAAAGTCCTCCTGTGGTATGTGACATAAGGTTGGCTTGATACAAAAATTATACTTTGTATCTCATCATTATGTTTCAACCATTTAGCGAAATCTTCAAGAGTATAAATCGTTGCTCTTGGTATGTGATCATTGCTATATAGCAGAGACCTATTGTAAAGTTCAGTAACCAACTCGCGTTCTTTCAGTGCGGTCCAATCTCTTAAATTGAACCTGTGAGCTATTTGTGTCAGCTCCTCTTCCGATCCATCAAGACCTACTTTAACCCGACGCTCACTTGCTAGTACAATGATCTTTTTTGTCTTTAATCCTGATTCAATTAGAGCATTTGCATACTTCATTACATTAACAACACGTGGAGCTTCTCCCAATATGCAAAGTACGTCTATGCTCTCTTCCGTCGGTTTAACTTGGTCAACAAAACCCAAATCTCTTAAGTCTGACAAATTTAAATCATGATCCCGATTCATCCACTCTAATGATTCGGCATTTGAAGGGCTCGATATAGGATCATCAACTAAAAAATTTTTTGCCATTTTATTTATCATCTTTGAAATATCGGCTGATAGCTCCCGCTTTGTAGCCCGAGGAGGGAAAGCTTGCTCTAATGTCTTATCCGCAGGAATAACAGATGACCGCTGCAACAAATTTTGTATAGCATTCTTTTGCCTGTTGGAACCAAATCCATAATAATTTAATGCGTTACTGACCGAATATTGGTAATGCGTCGCAGGGTTATAGCAATGGTCCACCAGTATGCTCATCGCAACTGTCACAAATGTTATGAGGCCAATTCTGGAGTGACGTCTTATCATCTAGACAATGCACTAAATCTTAGATGGCTAGGTCTATACATCCATCACCACAAGATATCAAACTGATTCTTTTATGTGCCTTATATACTCGATATGATCACATAGTTCAAAGCGTGATAATTCATGGTTGTCATAATATGTATCGCATCCCCATTCCTTCTAGCCGTACCAAGTACTATCCCAGGTTCAAATATTCCACCAACCCCAGAGCTCACCGCTTCCTCAAATTCTATTACCTTCGATGAGTCCCGAGTATATAATGTATCTAATTTACCATCTATGTGACCAGTACCAGATGCAATAGAGATCTCCCCAGACCTTTTAAACACTATCGGAATTCTCGATTTTGGATCAGCAATCGTCATAATCCTTGCAGAGTTCTCAAAAACATCTGTAACCTTTCCTATCAAGCCATCCTCAGAAAATACAAGCATGTTCTCCTCTATACCATTCATCGCACCAACATTTACAACCAAACTCACATCGTATGCGTTAAAAATTTTGAGGACTACCTTCGCCGTGTAAAATTTTTGCTTCTGAGATTTGACAACGTTCAGTAGCTTCTCTAATGAAGATGCATGAGAAGCTTGCAAATCAGAAATACGAAGCTGCTGTCTCAACACTAAGTTCTCTTGCTCAAGTCGATTATTGTCCTCAATCAGCTGTACATACTTGTTCATCACATTGATTCCATTGTGTATAGATTCAATCGGTTGATGAACTGCACTATAAAAACTCCAAGCCAGATTTCTAACTCTAGGATTAACAGTGGTGGCAATGATATTATCAGTGTTTAACACAATTAGCGCAAATAATACCACAACAACGAAACAAAAATTCTGCAATTCATTAAAAATTGATAGAAATGCACCAAATCTAGTTTGGCTGTCAAATCCAGGTTTCGTCATACCCTTGCAGCGGCCTCTTTAAGCTTCAGGAAATCATCACCAGCATGGTACGAAGAACGAGTTAAAGGACTTGCAGATACCATCAAAAAGCCTTTGATCCTCGCAATCTTTTCATAGTACTGAAATGCCTCTGGAGTAATAAACTCATGTAATGGATAGTGAGAAGGTGTAGGCTGTAGATACTGACCTATCGTTATAAAATCAACCTCTGCAGCTCTCAAATCATCCATAACTTGAAGCACCTCTTCCCTAGTCTCACCCAATCCCACCATCAGTCCAGACTTCGTGAAAATCTTTGAATTAAGCTTTTTGACGTTGTGCAACAAACTTAAAGAATGATAATACCTCGCACCCGGCCTTACTTTAGCATACAAAGATGGCACAGTCTCTAAGTTATGGTTGTACACGTCCGGCATAGCATTCACAACCACCTCTAAGGCCCCTGCTTTTCTTAAAAAATCTGGAGTTAGCACCTCTATTGTCGTACCTGGTGAAGATATGCGTATTTTGTTGATACAACTTGCAAAATGCCCAGCTCCTCCATCTGGTAAGTCGTCTCTGTCAACAGATGTAATCACAATATGCGTCAGACCCAGTGCCCCAACAGCAGAGGCTATTCTTTCAGGCTCATGTGGATCCAACTTGTCTGGAATACCGGTAGCCACGTTGCAAAACTTACACGCTCTAGTGCAGACACTCCCCAGTATCATAACTGTCACGTGCTTCTTATTCCAACATTCCCCGATATTTGGACAACTAGCTTCTTCACAAACAGTGTTTAATTTTAGCGCTCTTATTAGCTCTTCCGTCTCCTTGTACTCTTTTGAGCCAGGCCCCCTAACCTTCAACCAAGAGGGCTTAGAGTATTGTACTGCTTCGTTTGTGGTATCCTTGTCCTCCTTCTGTAGCATCCTACCCTCCTTATTCAATTTATAATAAAAGTTATACTCATTCACTCTTGCTCTATCATGATCAATGTGTCCCCAGCAGACACTATGTCACCTTCAGCACACTTCAGCTCTTGGACCTTCCCATCTACATTACTAACCAAAATGTTTTCCATCTTCATGGCTTCTATCACTACAATAGGCTGTCCCTTCACAATCTTGTCGTTCACCTCCACCTTGATGTCTCTTACTAATCCAGAAATGTTTGCTAAAATGTGCGGCTCCTTTTCCTTGGTGGAAGGTGGCGGCATGTACTTGACCAATTCAGCAGCTCTTGGAGTATATAACCTCGCCTTGACAGTGGAACCCATGTATGTGATGTAAAACAAACCGCTGACGTGCTCTACCTGCACATTGTAATACTCTCCATTGATTTTACATGACAGCAACTTACTTCCAAGCACCCACTTGCTGGTAATATAAAATCTTCTATTTTCAAAAGATATCTTGTACCCATCTTCAATAGGTCTGACGGTAATTGTATAATTCTTTTCGTCCAAACTGGCAACCCACCTGGTACCTACCGCCCTAGACCTCCCCCGTAGCTGCCCTGAAATAGAGGTCGCCCTCGTAATGTGGGTTAGCGCTACAAAAACAGACGTACAAAGTATAATGGCGCTCTGCTCGTCATTTAAGACAGCTCCCGTGAACCCTCCCTTATACTCTTGCTCTATAAAGTTGGTCGAGATATCACCAAGCATGAACCTGTCTGAGTTGTATATAGACTGCAAAAAACTGATATTGTGGGATATACCACGAATTACAAACTGACCAAGGGCATCCTTCATTTTTGCTATCGCTTCACTCCTTGTTGGTGCGTGAACACACAGCTTTGCGATCATCGCGTCATAAAACATGCTTACTTCACCACCTTCATATATTCCAGTGTCTATTCTCATGCCTTCTATCATGCGTGGTTCTTTGTACACATGTACACGGCCCGTAGATGGTAAAAAGCCACAAGTTGGATCCTCAGCGTATATTCTGGATTCCATCGCCCATCCATTTAATACAATATCCTGCTGCTTGATTTGTAGCTTTTCTCCTGCAGCTACCTTAATCATTTCAGACACAATATCAACACCAGAAATAAGTTCAGTCACCGGGTGCTCAACCTGAAGCCTCGTATTCATCTCTAAAAAGTAAAAGTTCTTCTTGCTATCCACGATGTACTCAATTGTACCTGCAGAGCAATATTTTACCTCCTTTGCAAGAGATATGGCTTGTTTGTACATCTTCTTTCTGGTTTTATCGTCAATAAAGATGCTAGGAGCCTCTTCTATCACTTTCTGGTGGTGACGTTGTATTGAGCACTCCCTTTCACCTATGCATATGTAATTGCCGTATTTATCACCAATAAGCTGTATCTCAATATGTCGGGGGTCTTCTATAAATTTCTCAATAAAAGTTCTACCATCCGCAAAGTTGTTTTTTGCTTCGTTCGTTGTAGAACGAAACGCCTGTTTCATTTCTTCTGGACCCCTTACAACACGTATACCCTTACCTCCACCACCTGCAGCAGCCTTTAACATTATCGGGTATCCAATCTTGTAAGCTATCTTTAAGGCCTCTTTCTCGCTTTTAATTGCACCTATATATCCTGGTACAATGCTTACTCCAGCATTTTTGGCAATTTTCTTAGCTTCAATTTTATCCCCCATCATTTTAATGGAATATGCGGATGGTCCTATAAAATGAATCTTCAGTTTTTCAAGACGCTCAACAAATTCGGAGTTCTCTGAGAGAAAACCATATCCAGGATGGACACAATCCGCCCCCGATATCTTGATGGCATCTAAAATGTGGTGCTGGTTGAGATAGCTTTGAGGAGAAGGCGAGGACCCAATGTACACAGCAGTATCCGCCAGCTTGACATGTAATGCGTTGGTATCAGCTTCTGAATAAACAGCCACAGTTTCTATAGACATCTCTTTTGCTGTTCTAATGATTCTACATGCGATCTCTCCACGATTTGCAATCAGCATACGTTTGAACATTACTACAACATTACCCGCGATATTTGTTCATGTTATAATGGTATACATGAAGTGGATTGCATTTACAACGCAAGAGAGCTACAACTTCTTTCTAATTAACATTTGTATATCGTCCTCTTTATGTCACGTCTGGAAACGTATCAGTATGGAAAGTTGGGAGAGGAAATAGCATCTACATACCTAGAAAACAATGGGTATTCAGTGTTGCAAAACAGGTATAGAAGCATTTATGGCGAAATCGATCTCATTGCACTTGAGCTGTCAAAAACAGACGATCTGATACCGATATGCATAGTGTTCATAGAGGTCAAAAGTACGAGACTTCAGACGAATGAGTGTCGAATATCCCACAAGCAATTTCAAAGAATATCAAACTCCGCCCTGCATTTTCTAACGTCATATCCACAATTTCGAGGTTTAGATGCAAGGTTCGACCACCTCATCGTCCAGAACGAGGAGGTGATTGACCATATTAAAAATGCATGGGAGTATACCTTGTTTTAAGACATAGCTCGTACCCAATCAACATTAGTACTAAAAACTTGTGGTTTCAATTTTAATGCACTATATGTTGACTATGGTCAAGCCAATGGAGCAAAAATGTAGACTCTACTTGTAAATTGGCCAAACTCTAATTTTAGTTCAACATCAAAGCATTAGTAGGTTTTAGTTTTATGGCAGTATTAGTAGGAAAACCTGTACCAAATTTCAAAGCACAAGCAGTACTCCCTGGAAACGAGATACAAACAATACACTCCCAAGAATATCTGAAGAACAAATACGGCATCATATTTTTCTATCCACTCAACTTTACCTTCGTCTGTCCTTCTGAAATTCTTGCATTTAACGATGCAATTCCCGAGTTCAAAAAGAAAGAAGCAGAGGTAATTGGAATCAGCGTCGATTCGCCATACTCACACATTGCATATAAAGCAATGGCGGTCAACGAAGGAGGTATAGGTAACGTAGCCTTTCCTTTGATCTCAGATTTGGGTGGTAAGATTGCAGAGTCATTTGATGTGTTAAGTGAGGAGTCTGTGGCGTTTAGAGCTACCTTCCTTGTAGATAAACAAGGTATAATAAGACATCAGGTCGTCAATGACCTACCACTAGGAAGAAGTATCTCCGAAACCATCAGAATGTTAGACGCACTACAACACACAGAGATGCACGGTGAAGTATGCCCTGCAAACTGGTCGCATGGTAAAGAAGCTATGAAGCCAACACAAGAAGGAGTAGTAGCATATCTTAAAAAACACCCTAATATTTCATAACCTATACGACGAGGTTGATATGCCTGCTTCCATACATTCTTCCACAACACACACCGATGTTTTAATAATGGGGGCGGGCCCTGCTGGTTATACTGCAGCCATATATGCTGCCAGAGCTTCCTTGAACCCTATTCTTATCACAGGTATGCAGCCAGGAGGGCAGTTGATGATTACCACTGACGTTGAAAACTATCCTGGGTTTGCAACAGCTATACAGGGACCTTGGTTAATGGAACAAATGGAGTCACAGGCTAAACATGTCGGAACTAAGGTTATCAAGGATCATATTACCAGCGTCGATTTTTCAAATAGACCGTTTAAATCGTTTGGAGCATCTGGTAACGTCTATACTTCTTCTACCGTTATAATATGTACGGGAGCTCAAGCGAAATGGCTTCATATCAAGGGCGAAGAGAAATTTAGAGGCGCAGGAGTTTCAGGTTGCGCAACCTGCGATGGCTTTTTTTATAAAGACAGGGAAGTACTAGTAGTTGGCGGAGGCAACGCAGCCGTAGAAGAAGCAATCTACTTGTCCAAAATCGCGTCAAAAGTTTTGTTGGTCCATAGACGGGACAAGTTGAGAGCTGAAAAAGTACTTCAAGATCGGCTTTTTAAAAATAGCAAAATATCCTGCATTTGGAATACAGTTGTGGATGAAATCGTAGGTCAGGAAACGCCACTAGGAGTCACGGGCGTTGTGATCAGGGATCTGCTTACAAATAACACTCAAACTCTTAATGTCGATGGAGTATTTGTAGCGATCGGACACACCCCTAATACCGCACTATTTAAAGATGCTCTAGACTTAGACAGTGAAGGCTATATCATCACTAGACCCGGCAGAACCCTGACCAATATCGATGGAATATTTGCAGCAGGAGATGTACAAGACAAGAGATATAGACAGGCTGTTACTGCAGCAGGGACTGGGTGTATGGCTGCACTAGAAGCAACCGCTTACATTGACACAATGGGAGAATAGTAATGAGTAGACCAGAAGGTTCCAGATCTTTTGACTCTATAGAAGGAAAACTTTTGATAGCTACCAAGAGTCTACGTGGCACATGCTTTGAGAAGGCTGTGGTATACGTATGTACTCACGATGTAAAAGGTGCTATCGGAGTGATAGTGAACTCTAAAATCGCCACTTTAAGTTTAAAAGACTACATTGACGAAAAAACAATCAAAAAATCTCTCAGCAAGCTTCAAATACCAATACTGTTTGGAGGTCCTGTAGAACCTGATAGATTTTTGGTATTGGTAATATCCAATGAACAAATTAAAAATTTTACGGGCCCACAGTGCATCACTTTCTATACAGAAATTAATAAATTTCTGAAGGACTGTGCTGCAGGAAAAATCAACGGCAAATTTATTGTAGCCAGAGGTCTATCAGTATGGAACACACAGCAGCTTGACAAAGAGATTATGGATAACTCATGGCTTGTAGCACCAGCAACCTTAGACATGATCTTCTCACAAACAATCAAAGATAAGTGGAAAAAAATCACAAGTACTATAGGCCTCAAAGATATCTCGAATCTCGTCAGTTATACGGGTAGTGCCTAATCAACTTTTATCATCTTTGAATTTCAATGCAAATTACAGAAAAAGTTTATACAGCACTTTGCGTCTTGTTTTCCTCCTTGATAGTGTTTGGAAATCTCACGTATCAAAAGATTGTGATCATAGAAGTCTTCTCTTTATTTCAATTTCAACTGTCTGTCGGAGCCATTCTCTACCCATGGACATTTCTCATTACAGACTTGATCACAGAATTTTACTCCAAAGATAAAGCAATGTTTTGCGTACGTAGCGCAATCGCTACAAGTTTCATTGTTGCAATATTGCTTGCTGTGATGGATGCATTACCCGCCACATCATGGTCTAAACTTGATGATGCACTGTTTCATAAAGTTTTTGGAGGATATGTTCCTTGTTTTATAAGCTCTGTAATCGCATGTTATACCTCACAAGCAATAGACATACGTCTCTACCTCTTGATACGTCAAATAACAGGTGGAAAGTACCTATGGCTTCGCAACAATTGTAGCACCTGTATTTCTTTGTTTATTGACACCTCTGTCATCATTGTTTTATTAGGTGCGTTTGGCATAGTACCATTTGAACAAGTGCCTGTACTGATTTACAACAGCTATTCCTGGAAGTTGTTTTTCACAATATCAAGCACGCCAATCTTCTATGTTGGTGTGTATGCTATAAGATATATGTTTAACAAACGCTCTGAACAACAGACAATCTCGTAGCGCGCATATTTCTCAAGAAGTGCCGCACAAGTTTTCGTCCAGTTACTCCCCTTTTGTCATGCCCGTACTTTTTTCTGTGTCATGCCAATCCCTTCTTTGTCATGCCCGTGAAAACGGGCATCCATCTGCCTGATTTAATCTGAAATTTGGTATAACTCATTCTGAGTGGTTATTTTGTCGTCAAAATTTGTCTGCGCTCCTCACGTATATAGAATATGCTGCGGTGCTCACCTGCATTTTTCCTAAAAATTCCTCACTCATTTATGAGTTATGCAAGAGGTCTAATCTGAAATTTGGTGTTACACTTTAGCCGTTGTCGCTTTTTGCTCAAGATATACACCAAATCTTTGACAGTGCTCCAAAAACTCATCTACGTTAAACGGTTTATACATGACGGCGTTGAAGATAGTCGCCACCATCCCAGTATGAGTAATATCTATGTCAGACGTCAAGAGTATCATGGGTATATCAGCATTGTATTTTCTACGCAATATCGAACAAAATTCTATGCCGTCCATATACACATTTCTATAATCAGTTACCACCAGGTCAATACTGGACTGATTCTCCTCAAAACTGTCAATTCCGGCCATAGTATCGTTTGCCGCAATAACCTCAAAACCCATACTTCTCATTATGTAAGAAGCGGATGCTATACATATAGGCTCATTATCCACCAATAATACTGTACACTTCATTTGAAAAATAACCAATTAAGTCTAAATTGAAAAATTACCAAGGCCGGAGGCTATAAGCAAAATTTTTGAGTGTCAACACATTTTCAAAGCCCTACAGAGCCAGCTTTAGAGCCACTTTGTCTCTCTGCATCCCTAAATAAATTTTTTGCTTCTCTCTGCTACCACCTACTCCTCATTATGACTCTTTTCAAAGCGCTCATGTTGCTCTTGTGCTTCAATCGACAAAGTAGCAACAGGCCTGGCTTCCAGCCTTTTTAATCCTATCGGTTCACCTGTCTCATCACAGTACCCATAACTTTTCTTCTCGATACGCATTAAAGCAGCGTCAATTTTATCAATTAATTTACGATATCTATCTCGTGTACGTAACTCAAGGTGAGTTTCTGTCTCTGTACTCGCCCTATCGTTCAAATCCGGTTCATTCCAATTTTCTTCTTGAAGGTGCTTAACCGTCTCCATAGACTCACTCAACAAGTCTTTCTTCCAATTTAGCAGCTTCCTTTTGAAATATTCAAGCTGCTTATCGTTCATGTACTCTTCTTGATCTGACGGCATGTACCCCGCCTCTAGATGTGTATTTTGCATGTGTATATTAATTTTGATCAATTGGCATAAGAATTATTCTATATCCTAATTAGTACCGGGATCAATATTATTTTATCTGCGAAGGCAGTAAGGACATAAAGGCCCAGTGAAGCATGATATATGGTGATAACCTTGTACCACCCTTAAAAGCCTTTTCAAGTTCCAGCAGTTCCTTGATATAACAATCCAGCTCATACACAGTAAGTTTTTTTGCTCCAGCACTTATATTGTCTCTTGCTTTAAAAAATGGAGGAGGAGTTAAGCCGCTTATCGCTTTTTCTAAACTTGCGCCATTTTGCACAGAATCCTGAACCTTTAGTACCCGTACAAAAAAATTGTATAGAGATCTAACAATTAACATAAAGTTAATGTCATTGCTCTCCAAAATATTTAAGCATTTTTGTGTCATCTGCTTATTCTTCTCAACTAAAGCTTGGCATAAGTCGTCCAATGAGAGTTCAGGCGAATTTGATAAAATCTCAAGAACATCTTGTCTTGTAACAAATGTTCGCGGAGCTATGTAAAGGAGCAGTTTCTCCAACTCCCTACTAACCAACAAACGATTGGCAGGTAGTAGTTCAACGAGGAGGTTTATACAATCTTCCTCACATTTGATACCAATCTTGCTGAAGAAACTTTTGACCAGCTCTTTAATTTGCAACTGAGGAGGCTTATAACACGCTATCGCCATCCAATCTTTTGACTCCTCAAAAAACTTACGCACCGCAGATGCTTTAGAAATGTCATGGCATACTAATACCACTCTGGTCTTCATCTTCACAGCTTGAAGTGTATCTAAAATATTTTTGGTGGGAGTAGCTTGCATGTGATGCAATACCACCATCTTCTCATCGTTAAACATAGAAAGAGATGTCAAGTTCTCCCTTAAAATCTCTGGTCTGTCCTTTAACATCTCATAATCGATACGTATCAGGTCAACATTCACACTTCCATCACATGTCTTATTTAGTATGTCCTGTAAGGTGGCCATGATCTCAGCCTCATCTTGCCCAAAAAGCAGTACGACCGATGGAAAAGTATCGACATTCTTCAATAGCACAGCAATTTTAGAAGAATAAACTTTCATTGCGAAACTATAAGCCCTTGACGTTGTTAAGTTGGTTATTTACAAAAAGCCTTTAAACGACTAAATTTACAGTATTTCCATCCGTATAACAATACAATATTTTGTTAGTAATTGATGTTGAAAATCCTAAAAAATGCGCTATCATAAATGACGTTATCCGTGTTATTATAACTAATAATAATTTGTGTCTTTTGTGAGGTAACAAATATGGACTATACCAAATTTACACCACGTTACGATTACTACTCCGACACCACCTCTTATGATGTTGGATTGCGAAATTACATGATAGCCGTATACAGATATATGGGGATTGCCCTCTCTGTAACCGGTCTTGTTGCTTATCTTATTTCTACGTCCGCTGGGCTTTTGAACTTCCTTTTCAACTCTCCGTTTCTTTGGATTGTGATGTTCTCGCCATTTATTCTTGTAATGTTCATGAGCTCAAGGTTTAACTCTATGAGCCTCCAAACCGCGCAGACATACTTTTGGCTCTATGCTGTTTTGGTTGGAGTGTCTTTTTCCACGATCTTTGCGTACTACACTATCGAAAGCATTACGAGGGTCTTCTTTATTACATCCTCTTTGTTTGCTGCAATGAGTTTGTACGGTTATACGACTAAAAGAGATCTCACAGGAGTTGGTGCCTTTCTAATGATGGGACTCATCGGTATGATACTGCTGTCTCTCGTTAACATGTTCTTGGGTAGCAGCATGTTGTACTTCGTATATTCAACTATCGCGTTGTTTATATTCATAGGCCTTACAGCTTATGATGTACAGCGGATCAAGCAGTCCTACTATCATGTATCTTCATCAAATACTGGAGAGCTTGTTTCAAAGATAGCTGTATTTGGAGCCTTGAGCCTGTACATGGATTTTATTAACATGTTCATATACATGCTACAGTTCCTGGGGAATAGAAGGTAACTGGAGGCCAAAGGCCAAAAGATAAAAAAAGAGAAAAGGGAAGAAAAAGAATGCATAAAAAACTATTGCCAGGTTTATCCCACTGCTGCCATCTGTTTCGTCATTCTGTGAGTTGAAGATGAGCATATATCAGAAGATTTTGGGAGATGGTACCAGAACTTTGCGTATCAGGAGGGTTTTGCATTTAGAGTATTGGCTCAACTTTCTGAAGTCTGTACTTTATGCGGTAGTACTTGCAGTCATTTTTCGTTCCTTCTGCTATGAGCCCTATCAGATACCTACCGGTTCCATGAAACCTACTTTACTGGTAGGCGATTATCTTTTCCTTGCAAAATACAGTTACGGCTACAGCAGGTATTCCTTACCCTTTGGCTTACCTGTTATAAATCAACGCGTATTCTTTAAGCAGCCAAAACGTGGTGACGTAGTGGTATTTGCTCTTCCGACAGATACAAGTCAAAAGTACATCAAACGCCTCATAGGTTTGCCTGGTGACTCTGTTCAGATAATACGAGGTGTTCTCCACATCAATGGAGTTCCAGTTGAGCGTACTATCATCGGCTCATTCAAAGATGTGGACACCGGAGCTGTCTCAAATGTATATCAAGAAAAGCTTGATAACGGAGTCGCGTATAGAACACTTTGGACTGGAATCAATCTTGATGCCTTCCCTGCTACTACACCAGTTTATAAAGTCCCTAAACGCCATTATCTCTGCCTAGGGGATAATAGAGGTGACTCGGTCGATAGTCGTTTTAGCGACAAGGTAGGTTTCATTCCCGAGGAAAATCTTGTTGGTAGAGTCGTGTTCATGTTTATGACAAAAGACTTTTCCTTAATAGACTTTATCAAAAATCTGGACGCTGGTAGAGCGCTTCGAAGGTTCCAATATTCATCTCAGCCAGATTAGAAATGCTTTTGGAGTATAACTTTCGTGACCCAAGCTTGCTCAAGCAGGCATTGTCTCATCCTAGTTTAGCAAGCAGAGGCTTACACCGTTCTGAAACTTATGAAAGACTGGAGTTTCTAGGTAACAGTATTTTAGGACTTGTAATCGCCGATCTTCTTTTTAAGACACATCAAAATGTCAATGAAGGCATGCTGTCCATCATGCATTCTAATCTTGTATCTACCAAGATAGTGGCTCAAGTGGCAATGGACATCAAGCTTGATGAATCTCTGCTGCTAGACATCGGTGAAGAGAAAAATGGCGGGCGCACTAATTTACGTAACCTAGAAAACGCCATGGAAGCTTTGGTGGCTGCTATTTATCTAGACAGCTCTTTTGACACAGCAAAGGGGCTCATCACACAGTTGTGGTCCAAATATCTCTCCTTATCTGCGGAAATTAGCAAAAAAAATTACAAAAGTCTGCTACAGGAACATGTACAAAAAAGGTTTGGCATTTTACCACAGTATAATATCGTTGAAACCAAAGGTGCGGATCATGCACCAATCTTTAAGGTAATGGTTACTGTAGCAAACATAGGCAGTGTAATAGGAGAAGGCAAATCAAAAAAGGAAGCAGAAATCAATGCCGCACAAACTATATTATCGGAGTATTTCCAAGGGGTTTAAACTGAACAAATAATGGAAAAAGTAAACAGTAGATGCGGAGTTATCGCACTGGTTGGTGAACCAAATGTAGGTAAATCGACTTTGTTAAATCAGGTGGTTGGAAAAAAGATTTCGATAGTCACACCAAAAGTACAAACCACGAGAGATGTGATCAGAGGAATTACGCACTTTGATAGTACTCAGCTCATCTTCGTGGACACACCCGGTATCTCAGAATCTTTACGTACTTCAAAGAATGACATATTACGAAATGCTCAACGAGGTATATCGGAGTGCGACGTTGTGGTTTTGCTGATCAGTGCAAACCGCCCGATCACAAAACAACTTGAGTATGTCATTTCGTGTGTCACAAAGAGGCAATGCGTTCTCGTGATCAACAAGGTCGATCTTGTTCAAAAGGAGAAATTGCTAATTTTGATAGAGCAACTCCATAAAACATATCATTTTAATGAAATATTTATGATTTCAGCCTTAAAAAATGATGGCATTACTACTCTGATTGATTATTTGTGCAAGTTAGCTCCTACCAGAGACTGGTTATACTCCAACGACATTTATACAGATACACCATGTAAAACGATCGCGGAGGAAATGACGAGAGAAGAGCTTATGATGCAATTGCAACAAGAGATACCATACAGCTTACAAGTTGAGACTATATCTTGGAATGAGAATGAGCGCAGTGTGGTATTACATCAGTCTATACTTTTGGCAAAACAGTCTCATAAAGCTATCGTTCTTGGACAAAATGGTCAAAAAATTAAGGAAATCGGCACAAGAGCAAGAGAAAAAATACAAAGATTCATGGAAAAAAGAGTACACTTATTTTTGCACGTCAAGGTTCAAGAGACGTGTAGTCGCTCTTAATACCACCCGCATCTTCCCCTATCATACCCGCTCCCTTTTTTTTGTCATGCGCGTGAAAACGGGCATCCATCTCCCTTTGCTAACAATTTTGCGCACATCCTTTTCATTCCAATTAATTTGTGGACAGTCTCTTAGTACGTTGATCCCACGAAAATTGGTATCATTTCACAAAACAACGAGCTTTGAGCTCATGCAACAACAAATCAACCTCAAGGTCCTTTGGTGCATCCTCGCTTCTCTTTTTTAACTGACATACATTCTGTTGGGCCCTTGTACTACCCACTATAATTTGCCACGGTAGTCCCAATAAATCAAATTTGGCAAATTTCGCACCAGGAGAATCCTTTGTATCATCGTACAAAACAGAATATCCAGATGAAATCAACATGTCATATATCTGTGTGCACACCCGATCACAATCAGAATCACCAACCTTCAAGTTTAATAACCCAAACCCAAACGGCGCAACACTCTCCGGCCATATTATACCATTCTCATCGTGCGAAGCTTCAATAATAGCCGCAACAACCCTAGAAACACCTATACCATACGTCCCCATATAAGGGTTGATGAACTTGTTGCTTTGATCTTGTACTCGAATGTTCATGCTAAGACTATACTTCTGGCCTAAGTAAAATGTATGCCCCACCTCTATGCCTTTCTTGACCTGTAGTTGAGATACAGGAATAGGACAGGTCTCATTTGAGTGCCTTTCTTTTTCAACAGCGTAAAACTTGGAAAATGCATTGATGTCAAGGCGATCTTGACGCAAATACTCTTCCAACCCTTTATCGTAAAAAATATCACTCTCCCCAGTGTCAGCCAATACGTGAAATTCATGGTTGTAATCCCCACCAATCGCACCACTGTCGGCTGCAACTGGTATAGCACTCAGTCCCAATCGTCTGAAAATCCTGTGATATACGTTCAACATCATACAGTATGTCTCCATAGCATGCTCGTGATCAGCATCAAAGGAATAACTATCCTTCATCAGAAACTCCCTGCCCCTCATCACACCAAACCTTGGACGTATCTCATCACGAAATTTTGTTCCTATCTGATACAAGTGACAAGGCAAATCCTTATAAGAAAAGAAATTCTGAGCAGCGATGTCACACACAACCTCTTCAGCAGTAGGTGCAACAATCAAGAGATTTTCATGTTTATCCTGAAACTTCAGCAGCTCAACGCTTAAGGCATTCCCCTCCAATCTACCAGACTTCCTCCACAACTCAGCAGGTTGTACATAAGGCATTGCGATCTCCAATGCTCCAGCAGCATTCATTTCATCTCTTATGATGTTGCTGACGTTCTGAAGCACCTTATAGCCAATAGGTAGCCAGTTATAAATGCCTCCAGCAACCTGTCTGATCATCCCAGTACGTAACATAAGTCTGTGTGATATAGACAGTACATCAGAAGTTGTGTCTTTCAAAAAAGGAATAAAGTATCGACTTAGACGCATAACAAACCCTCTAGCTCATAGGAAGTTTTGGAAGTAATGACGTCAAAAAGCCGGACTCTGTAGCAATATCTCAGCACTTCAACCTAGTTATTTCCGAAGTACACTATAACAATGTTGCTGAAGACTTTCAAGCTTCTCCATCGGCTTCTCACTTATAAGACTAGATTGCCGCAATAATGACGTGAAAACTTCATCGCACTATCAGGACGATTTGTTCGTCGCCTGAGATCTTCTGAAGATCATAAGCTTCAGTCTCTCCGCCATCCCGTGCTCTCGTACTGCACTCCAACCATTTTGAGTAGCGCTGTCCTTAACGTCTTGAACGCTATACTTGAACTTTTTGAGAACCGGCGAAAAGTTGCTTTCCATATCCTCAACAAAGGTCACAGCCAATACAGCGTCATCTTCTGCAATACCACTACAACCTTTAAAGAAGTGCTGAAGATCCAGTGTGGTTCCAAGAAAGTTAAAAGCTATCAGCATGTTAAATTTGTGTAAACTTGAAAACTCTTGAAAGTACTGATATACGTCCATCACCCTAGCTTGATCGTATACCGCTACTTTTCCGTGGCCCGCAACATACAAGGATAACCCTGCAGCTATCGCAATCATTCCTTCCGATAAATCAACACCAGTCACTGTATTTGCTATGTCATAAGTTCTACACAACTCCCCAACAGTACCTATACCACACCCTATGTCTAATACCTCATGCCCCTGAGGTTGGTCTATTTCTTTCAAGTATTGGCGTAAAAGCATAAACGATTCTACGCATTTCACTATTTCAAATTCCGGCCCCTTCTCCTCACCATCACCTACCCTCTTTGTATAAATAGCAGCTAGCCGTCTTCCGCTAATCTTGATAAAAGTGTGAGGTATAGCCGTAATCTGGCCCACCGCTCCTGTAATAACAGCTAGCATAAACTGAGCCTCAGTGACAAATACACCATGTGAGCTTTCCAGATATCTATCTAAATAAACCTTGGCTTTTGTATATTTGGAAGACTCATAATAACATCTGCCCAAGTAATAATTGATCTCTGGATACTGAGTGGGCTCAAAAAACATCACCATTTTCAGGCGACAAATCGCATCCCAAATGTTGTTGTTAAGATAGTGATATTTTGCTAAATCCAAATTAGTTTGTGGCAGATTCATCGCTTTTGACGCTAGTAGACGGAGTGAGGCTACAGACTCGTTCCATCCTTTAACAAGGATACCCTTCACACCTACCGTAGCGATCATCTCCATACAGTAAAGACGAGCATTCCTAATCATCTCCAAAAGCTTCATGCTGAACTCTTCGTACCCTTTTTAACACCTTCAAAAATCGTCAGCGCCTGCGTAATCAAACCGCTAACATCGTTGGTGTTAGCAGGAATAATGATTGCGTTACCTTGCTCACCCAAACGTTGAAACGCTTGCACATACTGTTCAGCAACTCTTAAAATAACAGCATTGTGCCCGTGTCCCTGCTCAATCGCTTTGCCTATCTCTTCTATGCTTTTCGCTGTTGCATCTGCTGACAATAAGGCCGCTTCCGCTTCCCCCTTCGCGCTATTCAGCTGTCGAGCAAGCTCTCCCTCAGATGCCAGTATTACAGATGCTTTTTCGGCTTCCGCAATGTTTATAATAGACTGCTTTTTGCCCTCAGATTCAAGTATATCAGCACGCTTTTGTCTTTCCGCAGCTACTTGCATCTCCATTGCCTTTAAAACGGTTGCTGGAGGTTTTATATCTTTGATCTCATAACGCATGCACTGTATTCCCCAAGTAGCAGCGGCTTCATTAATAGCCTGTACAATATGGGCGTTTAGACTCTCCCGTTCCTCAAATGCCCTGTCCATCTGCATTTTACCTATAGCAGACCGCATCGATGTTTGAGCTAGCTGTATCACTGCGTAGTAGGGATTGTCGACACCGTAAGAAGCATCTACAGGATTCAAAATTCTCAAGTAGATAACTCCATCAAGGGTTATCGTTACGTTGTCCTGAGTAATCGCGGTTTGCTCATGTACATCAAATGCTCTTTCTTTTAAGGAGTGCTTGTAAGCTACTCTGTCTATAAAAGGTACTATAAATGTCAATCCAGGCTCCAATGTCTGCTGAAACTTACCAAGTCGTTCCACTATCCATGCCTGCTGTTGCGGTACTATCTTAACACCCACAAGTATACTGAGCACAGGAACAAAAAGCAGCGCTAATACAACAAACTCCATACACGATCTTGCAGTTGATATTTATATTCCTCTTACAATAAGTACATTTTGCCTGAGTGCAACTATTTTTACATCAGAATTTACAGGAATCTCGTGCAAGTATGAGTCCTCAACAATCTCAGCTCTAAATATGCTGCCAGACCACCTCACATACCCACACTTACCGTATTTCAAGTTACTTTCATGAACTTGAGCTATCGATCCCACAATGTTTCTATAGCCAGGCGCATCCTGATTTTGATATAACCACCTTTGTAACGGCTTGTAAAAAAGCAGTGAACTACAAACGGTCAGTCCAAAAAAACAACACAACTGTGCTATAAAAGCATCCTGCGGGAGTATGTGTAAAGCAAGCAGCATACCGACCATAATACTGCCAGCACCTGCAAAAAGGAAAAATATGTTGTAGCCAACCAATACCTTCAGAGATAGAAGACTTATGCCAGATAACAACCATAAATTTTGTGCTGTGTAGTAGCTTATCATACTATTGTTGGGAACCGTACTTTAGTATTTTTTCACCGTGCAAAACAGAACCCTGACCCATCACTATAACTTTCTCCTCTTCTAACAGATCAGTCACAAATACGCAATCGTTGGTTTCTTTAATAATGGTGGTTGGTTTAACCACAACTGTGTTATCTGCATCTATTGTTTTTACAGCCAATTCACCTGTATTACTCAATACCAACACCGATCTTGGAATACAATGGGCTAAAACAGTACCTGCCGATATGCTAACGTCAACAGTTTGACCGCTTAAAACCTGACCTTTGTTATTTATTTTAATTTCCATCATAAAAGACCGCACTTTCTCATCAGCTATGCTGCTTAGAAATTCTATGTTACCCTCAATCACATCGCCATTTGACAGTGTAACAGTTGCAGTTTTTATGCCTCTCACTTTCTGGACTGCATGCTCTGGCACTTCTACCACCACCTTCATGGGATCAAGAACTAATATTGATGATACGATACTAGAAGAACTAGGATTGAAAGTGCTAACGTAATCTCCTTCCTCTACTTCAATCGCATCAATAATTCCGTCAAAAGGTGCTTTTACAAAATACTTGTCATACTCCAACCTCCTATGTTTCAATTCCGCTTCAGCATCTTTAAGGGCAGTCTTTGCAGAGATCATGGCCAATTTGGAGGACAAACCACGATTGTATAACGCAAGTGCAGCGTCATATTTAACCTTAGTTTGCTCCAAAGCACTAGCGGCTTTTTGTAGCAGGACTCCACTGTTACCAGACTCTATATTCACTATAACGTCTCCTGCTTTCACTGATGCTCCTTGCCGTGCTAGTATCTTTGAGATCTTTCCATCGACCTCCGCTTGAATTTTCACAATCTTGGAAGCTTCCGTAACTCCGGTGTACAAGAGCTCGTCTTCGATCTTTTGACCTCTAGAGTCCTTCACCTGTATATTATACTCAACAGGAGGCTTGGTAGAATTGTTTGAGGTGTGAGTACCAGTAACACCTGAGTCACTGTATAAGCTCCACAATACAATTAGTGCAACAGTCGTCGTGGTAATAACGAGAATACGTCGATAACTTAACAACTCAAAAAATTGGGACATACAGGATTCGTAACTATTTGACACCAGGGCAATATATACCAGCTTTGGTAAAATTCAAAGTTTGATTTGACCACCAGGACTGGAACCAACCGCAATCAGCGTAGCGATACAGCAGACATCTATCAGAAAGTTCACTTTCTACGATTTTTAAGGTTTTTATCATCAAGTTGACGTAATTGACTATCTGGTACACTCTTTTTCCTTCCTGTATTACTTGACATCCCTTTATCCTTCTGAATCCCATACACGATCAACGGGGCAGTTTTGGATCTTATAGACTCAGCAGTGATGACAACCTCTTGTACTGCTTTATCCCCAGGCAAGTCATACATGACATCAAGAAGCACTTCCTCCATGATCGCTCTGAGACCACGTGCTCCGGTCTTTCTTTTGATTGCCTTTTTTGCAACTTCAACAAGAGCTTCATTCTCAAATTTCAAATCGATACCTTCCATTTTGAAAAGCCTTGTATATTGCTTCACAATAGCGTTTTTTGGTTCTGAAAGGATTTGAGTAAGTGTAGCTTCATCAAGATCGTCAATGATCGCAATTACAGGCAATCTACCAACAAACTCTGGAATCAAACCGTATTTCACCAGATCTTGTGGCTCGATCTTAGATAGCACCTCATCGATTTTCAGCTCATTCTTTTTTTTAACATTTGCTTCAAATCCTATGCTAGAACCCTTACCACGGGCTTCAATAATTCTTTCAAGACCATCAAACGCACCACTACAAATAAACAAAATGTTGGTCGTGTCTATTTGTAGAAACTCCTGCTGTGGATGCTTTCTACCACCTTGAGGAGGTATAGCTGCGATTGTACCTTCCAAAAGCTTCAAAAGTGCTTGCTGTACTCCTTCACCAGAAACATCCCGAGTGATAGATGGGCTTTCAGATTTTCTTGATATCTTGTCCACTTCGTCTATAAATATGATCCCCTTTTGAGCCTTTTCCAGATTAAAGTCAGCTGCTTGTAGTAAACGCAAAACTATGTTTTCAACATCCTCACCTACATACCCAGCTTCTGTTAACGTCGTCGCATCTGCAACAGCAAACGGAACATCAAGTATTCTAGCTAATGTTTGTGCTAAAAGGGTCTTGCCACAGCCAGTGGGACCGATCAACAGTATATTTGACTTATACAACTCAACATCCTTCGTAAGACCCAAATTTGCAAGTCTCTTATAGTGGTTGTATACTGCCACAGACAGAACCTTTTTTGCCTTATCTTGGCTGATGACATACTGATCTAAAATAGCTTTAATCTCCTTAGGTTTAGGTAAGGCATCGACTCCGGTCGCTTCCATATCCTTTTGCTCTTCACGCACTATGTCTACGCATACATCAATACATTCGTTACATATAAAAACAGTTGGTCCGGCTATCAACTTGCTTACTTCGTATTGACTCTTGCCACAGAAAGAACAATGTAACGCACTGTGCTTTTCAGAACTCATTTTTCCCCCCATCGCTTTTGTGTAGTCCTATCTCCTGACGCTTTGTAATAACTTCATCTATTATTCCGAATGACTTTGCAACTTCTGCAGACATGAAATTATCCCGCTCCATACTCTTAGCAATTTTTGCCAGAGATTGTCCAGTATGTTTTGCATATATTGCATGCATCTTACTTTTTACAGACATAATCTCCTTTGCATGAATTTCAAAGTCCGTAGCCTGCCCCTGAAAACCACCAAGCGGTTGGTGTATCATGATCCTGGAATTTGGTAAAGCACGCCTCATACCAGGTTCCCCAGCTGCCAACAGGACAGAACCCATGGAACACGCTTGACCCAGACAAAATGTGCCAACTTTAGGACGTACATACTGCATAGTATCATATATGGCAAGACCCGCGGATACCACACCACCTGGGGAATTGATGTATAAATGTATGTCCTGCTCTGGATTTTCAGACTCTAGGAATAACAGCTGTGCAACCACAAGAGATGCCATATGATCTTCTATCTGGCCTTGTATGAATATAATTCTCTCCTTTAATAGCCTAGAATATATATCATAAGCCCTTTCTCCTCTTGAAGTTTGTTCCACCACCATTGGTATCAAACTCAACGATTCTTTAAGAACGCTGCCACTCATTTAACAAACCTACATCAACACGTTAGCATTAAATCGCGTTGGACATCTCTCCACCAACAACCTTCATAAATTCTTCGCTTGTTAGTTTCTTCTGAACCAACTCAATTTTTGTAAAGATTAGATCCACTACCTTCTCCTCCAAAATTGGCCCCCTCAACCTTTCTATGTTCTCTTGGCGACTATAAAAATTTAAAATTTCTTTTTCGTACCAAGGCTTTTGCATCAACTCCTGACGTATTGCATTTTGCATATCTTCTACGCTTACAATAATGTTGTTTTGTTTGCCCAACTCAGCCACCAATATACCCAATTTCACCCTTCTTCGAGCTATACCTTTGTATTCGGACTCTAATTCCTCCAATGTTTTCTTAAAAGCTTGTGGATTTGATTCATACTGTTGTTTTACTTCCCTCCACATCGCCTCAAAATCTCCATTGACCATGCTTTCAGGCACATCAAATGAATATTTGGAATCTATAATGTCAAACAGCTCCCTTTTCGCTCTTAATCTGGCTACACCCTGAAAATCAATCGATATCTTCATCTTAATTAACTCATCTAGCTTTTCTAGATTTTCTACACCAAGACTCTTTGCAAAATCATCGTCTATATTTGTAGCAGTTTGAATGTTTAACACCTCTTTAACATTGACGTCAAATATGGCCACTTTACCTGCAAGCTCTTTAACAGCATAATCAGATGGAAAAGTGACCGTAACAATTTTTGCATCACCACTTTTAGCTCCTACTAATTGCTCCTCAAAACCAGGTATAAAAGTGTTTGAGCCCAGTTCCACTCTTACATCATTCCCTTTGTTGCCATTGAAATCTTTGTCATCTACCTTACCAACAAAATCAATGACAATGGCGTCACCCGTCACTGCTTCATACCCAGCTTGAGTTTTGGTATAGTTCTTGAAGTTCTTGATAATATCAGCATGAGCCTTCTCTATGTCGCTTTGATCAAGTTCTACTTCCAACATCTCAATCTTAATATCGCTCCATTTAATGTCTGGCAGTTCTGGCATCAACTCGACTTTTGCTTCAAAGATTAATCTTGAAGTCTCATCAAAAGACTGAATCTCCAAAATCGGAGAAGCGACGCTTTTCAGATTATGCTTACCTAGATACTCGGATAACGCTTTGTTAGCAGCCTCTTGTATAGTGCTTGTCAAAACTTGTGCCCCTATACGCTTCTTGACCATTGCCAAAGGCACTTTACCGTCACGAAATCCGGCCATTTTAAAAGTTTTAGCCTCTTCCGCAATTTGATGCTCAGCCTTTTCCATTATAGAACTCGCAGGGAGAGAAAAGTGATATTTTCTACTTAAACCGTTACTTTCTAAAGTTTCAACTTTCATGACTTGAGCCTCATAAAATTATTATCATAACTATTTATTTTTTTGTGTCGACTGTATTAACCTATCCGTTAAATACAACCCTCGCAGAAATCCAGAAACGTATATACTATTCTTTATATAACACACAAAACTCTCATGTCATGCACCGTTTACTTCATAGTATCAACAAATGCTTAATACAAAGTTAATACACACGTTTTTCAATCCCACGTCACGTTATAGCAGAGCTACACTTATACTACAATAGCCTATTTTGGGGCGGCTTTATTGACTGCACTGTTGTCCTTGAGGTGAAACACTGACCCACCTCCTTCTACCAAATTTAAGGAGGCATGCAACCTTCCTCACATAACATTCTGACGTTCTGCTTTCAACAAATTGTCCAATCAGATGGGAAGTATGTCCCCCTACTTTACAGGACGTGGATGGGCAGCATCTCCAGGGGGTGCTATGCGACGCGGATCTGTCACAAAGATAACATGGCTTACCACTTTCTTTACACCCTTTGTTCTACGTGCGATCTCCAACACAGTATCTAACTCACTGTTACTTTGTGCAATACCCAACAAGTAGACAACACCATTGTTAACGTCAACTGTATAGTTAAGTGAGCGAACGTCTTTTTGCATCAGTAGCTTCGACTTGATCGAGGTCATGATGAAGGAGTCTAGAGCTTTTGCTTTAAAGTCTTTCTGTCCAACTTCTATTTCGTTTATCACTTCCTTGACACCGCGTATAGACCATACGATCTTGGCGGCTTCCAAAGAGTCATGCTTTGTCAGTACGTTACCCGTCAACAAAACCCTACCTTCGTATACATGTACACTCACCTTAGTAAACAAATCACCAAAGTGCTTTTGTGCAAATGCATTTTTTATCTTCAATAATATTCCTTTGTCATCCATTATGTTTCCGAAACTCCGCTCTTCAGCAAGGGAGGTTCCGATCTCTCCAGTAGTAACTATTGCAAGAGGCAGACAGCCCGATACAAGGTAGGAAAGCAAGATAACGATGGGTAAGACGCGCTTTATCATTTTAACAACAAAGTATAAGGACGTGTTAAAAACAACTGGTTGCGGGGGCTGGATTTGAACCAACGACCTTCAGGTTATGAGCCTGACGAGCTACCAGACTGCTCCACCCCGCGTCATAGTGTAGATGTATATAACATTACACAAGATATAGCAACAAAATAAATGTTTTTACTAACATCATCACTCTAAAGCTTCAAACCATGGTAATTTTAGCTTATATTTTATTTTTACCTTTTGTTAACGTTTAAGATGTATAAATAAAAGATAAGATGTTAAAATTGCTCCGAATTTGAAATAGGAGACTGTCTTTGTTCGTCAACATAATGGAGGAAATGATGGATAGTGAATTCATTAACTATGGAAGACTAGTAGATGCATCGATGCATAGTATAGTCTTTAAAGTATTGAAACTTGTAGAGCTTGAAGGATTGAGGGGTGAGCACCACTTCTTGATTTCATTTATGACACAGTATGAAGGTGTCATAGTACCTGAGGTAGTCATCGAAAAATACCCTGAGGAAATTACAGTAGTAATACAGCACCAATATCAAAATCTCAGGGTTGGCTCTCAAGGCTTCGGAGTCACATTGAGCTTTGCTGGAAAGAAAGGAGATATCTATGTACCATATGCGGCCATTACATCATTTGCTGACCCTAGCGTCCAATTTGGCCTACAATTTAGGGGCTCTCAATATCATCCTGGGTTCACATCTATTGTTGCAGAACATAATGGCAACAACAACACGGGGCACAAAAAAGTTCGCAGCTCTATCGGCCAAACGATCAGTAAAACGCACAAAAGATCAGAATGTGCAGAGGACCATAACGTTGTTCCATTTACACGATTTCAAAAAAAGCTGAGATAGACAAAGGTATTGGTACACACTACTCAGTCTACAACTAGAGCCTTCACATCAGACTCTGATAACCCGGTGGCCTCACTGACCTTCCTGTGGTCCAATCCAATACTTAGCAGATGTTTTGCTATCGACAATGCCTTCTCCCGCTCGCCTTCAGCCCTTCCCTCCTCTTTACCTACGGCTTTACCCATTGCTATCCCTTCTTCCTTGCCTATTGCTAACCCTTCTTCCTTCCCTTGTGCTATGCCTTCTGCTTTGCCTTCTGCTTTGCCTATCGCTATTCCCTGCTCCATACCTTCCGCTATGCCTTCCTCTCTTCCCTGTTCCATAGCATCCTGACGCTTCTTTTCAAATGCTGAGTCCTCAAATCTCCAAAATGCTAAGTGCGACTCATATATCTCCCTCTCTACATTCGTCATCTGCAGTTCCTTCATCACTTGTAACGCTTTCTTCATCTCCGGTAGCGATAGCGCCTTCGGTAACCTCTTGGGATCCAGTAACGCATATTTCGTCAATATCGCCACCCATTTGTCCAGCATCTCCTTCGCCTTCCCTACTACCTCGTATATGTCTTCTACATCCCTCTCTGCGTACTTGCTTAGCTCTATCGTATGTATTTCTATATCCTTAAATCCTCCTACATGCGTATCCTTATCCAGCAACACAAATCTATGATGATATTTGTTCGGTGCATGCACACTCCACCCCTTCTCCTTCTCATAGTCTATTGCCGTAAAGTTCAATATATGTATCGCTATCGTTCTCTTCAGATCTCTATACTTCCCTCTTGCTCCTATCTGATTAGAGTACACTCTTGCCCAACCATACAACCCTCTCTTGTGATAGTCCAGCTCATCTGCCAGCTGCATCTCTACCAAAAAGTACGTCCCAGTATGCTTGTTCCTTGCCTTAACATCTAAAATAGATAGCTTGTCTTTCTTAAAGTTTCTTTCGTTGTACGGATTCAATATCTCTATTTCGCTTATCTGATCTTCCTCAGATACTATAGAGTTTAGCAATGATATCAGTATGTCAGAATTGGCCTCAACCCCAAAAATCTTCTTAAAGGCGACGTCAATGAGAGGATTGATCATGTACACGTCGTCGTACTTGATCCGCTTTGTTTTGCTTGCTTTTTGCTTCATCTTGTCATCACTGTGTGTTTCTATGTAATGACATTATACATCATACATCACTCCTTGCAATGGCTGTGCTTGTGTTGAATCCAAATTCTCTTTTCTCGACTCTTATACCAAGTTTCAGATTAAATCAGGCGAATGGATTTGAGGATGAGGCTGCGTAAGCGTATTGAAATACGTGCGCAGAGCCGAGTTTCACAAAATCCGTTTTGAATCATTTAAAAATGAGATTTGGTATTATTCCGATAGTGACACGCAATATAAACCAGATACTACTACAGCGAGTCTCTGCAGTACCTTGCTACACATGGTGACTTTAAACGCTCTACAAACACAGCTTTCTTACAATTCAAACACCGTGAAAGGCTGCTTGAAATAGCTAAGGACATTTAAGACAATTACATGACAAAGAGAGGTGCCAAGGCTTGCTTCTAAACGGACGACAAGTACACGAGAAGATGACAAGAGAACCAAGAGCTTTGCAAAAAAAAGCGAAAGTAACGAATCAACGTTTGGAGAACTGGAAGCTCTTACGTGACTTCTTATGCCCGTATATCTTACGTTCTACTTTTCTCATATCTCGCGTTAAAAGCTTATGGTGCTTCAAAACCTGATGCATCTCAGGAACGGAAAGATTGAGTGCTTTGCTAATACCTAACCTTATAGCACCAGCCTGACCTGAAAGACCACTACCACGAACTGTACAAGAGACGTCATACTGGCTTACAGTATCTGTAATTACAAAAGGTTGGCTGATAGCCATTCTCAAAGCAGCTCTTGCGAAATAACGTACAACATCAACACCATTCACAGTAATTTTGCCAGTACCTCTAGATATCCAAACCCTAGCAACAGCTTCTTTTCTCCTACCGGTAGCGTAGACCCTAGAATCAAGCTTGCTAGAGGAAACTTCTCCTACCATACCATGCCTCTCATTCATATTCCTTAACCTTTTATTGCATTTTTCCGATTACGGACTTTCAAATTCCACTCAACAGGATTTTGACCGCTATGAGGATGCTCACCTCCTGAGTAAAGGTGGAGGGCCTTCATTTGCTTGTCTGCTAGTGGGCTATCTTTTGGCATCATCCTCTCTATAGCCTTCAACAAGAGCCTGTGTGGATACCTGCCTTTTAAAATTTGACCTTTTGTCCTTTCTTTGATACCGCCAGGATAATTTGTATGCCAATAGAACTTGTCTTGCTCAAGCTTTTTTCCGGTAAGCCTGATTTTATCAGCATTTATAACAACGACGTGATCCCCATTATCTATATGTGGAGTGTAAGCAGCTTTGTGCTTACCACGTAAAACCTTGGCAATCTCAGCAGCGACACGGCCTAAAACCAAACCAGAAGCATCAACGAGATGCCAGTTCTTAGAAACTTGAGGTAGTGTAGTACGGCTACTAGCTAACAAATTCATAATGTATATACCAAAAATAAAGTAAAGAGCACTATATCTACTGTATTCAATAGATAAGCCATTATGTTATCACTGTAAAAGCATGTCAACATAAAACTAATATGCTTAAGATATTATTTGTCATCATCTTCATCCTGCATGAACATGTCGTCCATGTCTTGCTTTGATACCGTGTAATTGCTTAGCTCCTCCAAAATTTCTGCATCTCCTGCACTATCTTCAGCGTCTAATTCCGTAATATCCTCGCTTCTTCCACTGTTTCTATAGCTTTCAATTACAGATTTACGCAGCTTTGGTACTTCAATGCGAAGAGTAGCTATCTCCTTGAGCGCTTTCACTGTCTCCTTATCCTTTGTATCGCTCAGCTCTGATTGCGCTCCTGACAACATTTCTTTGGCTCTGTGCGCAGCTAATACAACAAGTTCGAACCTATTGGATACAAGTTTTATACAATCTTCAATAGTTAGACGTGCCATAAGATCCCATTAAATTTGATAAGCAATTTATAACATTTAGGCAGCATATTACTTTTTTCTGAAACTTGCAACTCCAGAAAAATCTGTATATATAGGTATTTGTAGACCCACGTGCACGTAATTCGCTATACCTTGCTAACTTGCGAACAGCGAACTGATATGTGCTTTTTGACCGTGCTTGTAATAACTCTTCTTAATCGAAACCATGGACACTCAACTTTCCCATCAATACAGAACTCATCATTGCGGACAACTTCGAATCTCGGACGTAGGACGTACAGTCAAATTATCCGGTTGGGTACATAGAAAGCGAGATCATGGAGGTGTACACTTTATAGATCTCAGGGATCACTATGGAATCACACAGATAGTTTCGTCATACCAGGATTTGGATATAGCAAAGCTCTCTGGTGAGCAATATGAGGTTCTAAGAACTTTAAGCTATGAAAGCGTCATAACAGTAGTTGGTCAAGTTGTACAAAGATCAAAAGATACAGTAAACGCAGATATACCAACAGGTGAGATTGAGGTAGTCATATCAAATTTCACAGTAGAGTCTGAGGCTGAACAGTTGCCGCTTAGCGTTAACAGCAATCACCCATTTCCAGAAGACATTAGGCTAAGGTATAGGTTCTTGGATTTGCGTAGGGAAAGGCTACATAATAACATCATGTTACGCAGCCAAGTGATTTCATTTATTCGTCAGCAAATGAATGCCCTGGGGTTTATGGAATTTCAGACACCGATACTTACTGCCAGTTCTCCGGAAGGAGCGAGGGATTTCTTGGTCCCAAGCAGGCTACATCCCGGCAAATTCTACGCATTACCTCAGGCTCCACAACAATTTAAGCAGCTGATCATAGCGTCCGGCTTTGACAAATACTTTCAAATTGCACCATGTTTTAGAGATGAGGATGCCAGAGCGGATCGTGCTCCAGGTGAGTTTTATCAATTGGATCTCGAGATGTCATTTGTCACTCAGGAGGATGTCTTCGTTACCGTTGAACATATGCTTTGTAATCTGTTCAAAACATTTTCAAATCTTCCCATTGTCGAGCCGTTTCCAAGAATAGCATATCATGAGGCTTTGCTGAGGTATGGAACCGATAAACCTGATCTGCGCAACCCTATAGAGATCGTGGATGTCACGTCTATTTTTGCTCAGTCTAACTTTGCTCTGTTCAAAGGCAATATCCTTGAAGGAATGGTCGTCAGAGGAATACCAGCACCATCTACAGCAAGTAAATCTAGAAGCTTTTTTGACAAAATCGTGGATTTTGCTCAGACCGAATTAGGTGCACAAGGTCTTGGATACATAACATTTACAGAAGATGACGTCGCTAAGGGCCCTATAGCAAAGTTTCTATCTACCGAGGAATTGAAAATGCTCAAAAACACAGCTGAAATATCCAGTGGAGATTCGATATTTTTTGTGTGTAATCACAAAAACATCGCAGCTAAAATCGCGGGTCAGGTAAGAACAAAACTTGCAGAAGAGCTAAATATCATACAGTCAAATGTCTACAGATTTTGTTGGATTACAGATTTTCCTTTTTATGAGTGGAATGAATCTGAAAATAAAGTGGATTTTTGCCATAATCCATTTTCAATGCCACAGGGAGGATTGGAGGCACTGACAAACGCCAAAACTATTGAGGATAAACTCAACATTAAAGCCTTTCAATACGACATCGTATGCAATGGAATAGAATTATCGAGTGGCGCAATTAGAAATCATAAACTGGAGATTATGTATAAAGCATTTGAAATTGCAGGCTACGATAAAGAATCTGTAGATAGCAAATTTGGAGGTTTGCTGAAGGCTTTTCAATTTGGCGTACCTCCACATGGGGGTATAGCTCCAGGAATAGATAGAATAGTGATGCTGCTCGCTAACGAAGCAAATATCAGAGAAGTGATCTGCTTTCCCCTTAACCAAAATGGAAAAGATCTGCTGATGGATGCGCCTAACGTCGTTTCCGCAAAACAACTCCAAGATCTCCACATTACACTGACACCGAGTGCAAAACTTTGCTTAAAAACGGACAAGTAAGCTTCAAGTCATGATAAAAGGTATAGGATGCGATATAATTGCCATATCCCGTGTTGATAAAGTCCTTCGGAGATTCCAAGACAAGTTTCTCACTAGAGTCTTTACTAAGGAAGAAATAGCGCTGGGCTCTGCTTTACCGATGCCGAAACGTATCGCACACTTTGCAAAGCGCTTTGCAGCTAAAGAAGCTATTGCAAAAGCATTAGGCTATGGTATTGGCAGTTCATTTGGTTTTAAAGATTGTATGATTCTCAACGCTCAATCCGGAGCGCCGTACGTAGTGTTCGATCCTATCCGTGATTTATACCAAGTGCATTTGTCAATCTCCGATGAGAAAGATTACGCCATCGCTTATGTAGTCATTGAAGAATAACATAAATTGATGTTATATGAAGCTTGAAACTGGCAGAATACTAATCTCTCTTGGTGTCGCACTTCCTCCAAATTGCTTCAATCAAATCGATAGAGGTAGAGGTGCTGTCGCATGTAAAATGTGAAACAAAAACCTATGACAGCTCCACTGTGAAGGGGATATGCTACGGCTCTACATAAGAAGAAACTATTGCCTTGTCGATTTATTTGTTCAATTATTAAAATATTTGTGATTAGATATAACCATATGGAGTAGAAATAAGCCGTTGTTATTCACTATATAAGATATAGATATACAAAACTGCATTTTATTTACGGACAAATCTTTATGAAGCAATTGAACAATAACAGTATTTGGAAAAACTTTTTTTGGTGGATTACAATCGTTACGCTGGTACTATTTTTGTATGGTATGCTTGGCAGTTTCAATGTTATGACAACAAAAATCACATTTTCTGATTTTTTAGATAATATACAAACCAATAACATTAAAGAAGTAACGATTAAGGGCGACACTGTAGAGGGAGTTTTAGAAGACGGTAAAGGGTTTCACACATTGGTGCCAGCAAACTACCCAGAACTTATTACTGAGCTAAGAAGTAAAAACGTCAAAATTAACGTGGTGCCCCTAGAAACATCTATGTCTCTCCTATTTGGAGTATTGATCAGCTGGTTGCCTATAGTATTATCGATAGCGCTCTGGGCTTATTTTATGCGCAATCTATATGGCGGTGGAAATAAAGCAATGGGTTTCGGTAAATCTAAAGCGAAGCTGATCCTCGACGACAAAAATAAGATTACATTTCTCAATGTGGCAGGTGTTGATGAGGCAAAGGAGGAGTTATGCGAGATAGTGGAATTTCTAAAGGCGCCCTCAAAATTTCAAAAGCTTGGTGGTAAAATTCCAAAAGGATGCCTTCTAATAGGAGCCCCTGGTACTGGAAAAACTCTTCTTGCTAAAGCTATTGCAGGAGAAGCTAGCGTCCCATTTTTCACGATATCAGGTTCTGATTTCGTTGAAATGTTTGTAGGAGTAGGTGCAAGCCGAGTTAGGGACATGTTTAATCAGGCCAAGAAAAGCTCTCCATGCATTGTGTTTATCGACGAAATAGACAGCGTCGGTCGTCGTCGCGGTGCTGGGGGCAACTTTGGAGGTGGTCATGACGAACGAGAGCAAACCTTGAACCAACTTCTAGTTGAAATGGATGGATTTAACGATAATGACGGAGTTATCATTATCGCTGCTACTAACCGTCCCGATGTTTTGGATCCTGCTTTGTTAAGACCAGGACGTTTTGATAGACAAATTCATGTACCAATACCAGACATCAATGGTCGCGAACAGATTTTGAAAGTTCATGTTACGGGCGTACCAGTTGCTCCAAACGTGACCTTGCGGACTATTGCTAGAGGAACTCCAGGATTTGCAGGCGCAGATCTCAAGAACGTGATCAACGAAGCAGCATTACTTGCGGCTCGCAGAAACATGAAGGTGGTCACAATGCGGGAATTGGAGGAAGCTAGAGATAAAGTGATGATGGGTATGGAACGCAGATCCTTGATTATGAGCGAAGAGGAAAAGAAACTCACGGCATATCACGAAGGAGGTCACGCCATAGTAAGTATTTACACAACAGGCTCAGATCCAATTCATAAAGTCACTATCATACCAAGAGGTAGAGCCCTAGGAATGGTGATGCACTTACCGGAAGATGATAGGTTCTCATGGACTAAAGAAAGGATGTTAGCATCTATCACGGTAAATATGGGGGGAAGGATTGCGGAAGAATTGATCTTTGGTTTAGATAAAGTGACAAGTGGCGCAACCAGTGACATAAAAAACGCCACCGCATTAGCTCGTAAAATGGTAACGGAATGGGGGTTAAGTGAAAAAATAGGGCCAATTTTGATTCATAACGAAAAAGATGAAGGCAACATGTTTGCTCAAAACCACATATCAGAAGATTTGGCATGTACAATAGATGCCGAGATCAAAGAAATAGTCATGAATTGCTATGAAAGAGCTCATCAAATATTGACTACTCACATGAAAGATCTGCATCTGCTTGCAGGCAAATTGCTAGAATATGAAACTTTGACTGGTGAGGAGATTAAAGATTTATTATCTGGTAAAGAGATAATAAGAGTCACTGACGACAGTACGAACTCAACCCAATCTAGATCGACTAGGTCCTCTTCTGTCCCTATCACTAGTACGGATGCAGTACTTAGCACAATTGTAGAGACTAAAACGTCACACTAGTTGCTAAAACTAGAAGAAATCAGTCTCTACTAAGTACTTACTGGTTGTCTCCTCCTGCTTTCCTCATACATCAAACCCTTTTTTGTCTTAGTATCGTGTATTGTTGACTTTCCAGTTCAGCTAGTGTAGCCTTGGCTCATATGCTGAGGGATACCAACTTCAAAAAGTACATTCGTTAAAAGATATGCATCACCCTCTCCTATTCCTAGACTTCTCCGTGTTTGTTTCTTGCACAAGTAAGTATGGATCCGTAGGAGCGTCGGAGCAATTCAACACAATTGTCTCGGAATTTTGGTATAAATCAAATATAACTTAATACTGGATATATGAGACATGAATAAGAGATTTTATTATTTGATCCTTGCGGTTGTCGTTGTTGCGTCGATGTTTGCCGCATATCACAATCACCCAAGTCATAAGCTTCCTACTATAGCTATCGCCAATTATGGGCCACATGCTTCTCTGGACGCGGTAATTGTTGGTTTGAAAGAGCAAATGCGGGCGGATGGTTTCATCGAGAATCAAAACGTGCGCTACGAGATGGCGGACGTAGGGTTTGATCATGCCCTTATACCTCAAACAGTGGCAACGCTTAAAGCACATAATCCAAAAGCGATGGTGGTGATGTCCACGCCTATTGCTCAATTTGCAAAAGGTAAAATTAAAAATATACCCCTGATCTATGCGGCGGTTACAGATCCAGTAGATGTTGGCTTACTTCAAAATCCTCAACAAGCAGATGGTAACATGACTGGAAGTTCTGATATGCAAGATCTTGAAAGTCTACTTAAATTTGCGAAATCTCTGTTACCTAACGCCAAAAGGGTCGGATTATTGTATGCCACATCTGATAGCAACGATACATCCTTGGTTAAGATGATGAAGTTAGCGGCATCTAAGCTTGATATGTCCGTTGTTGCTATACCTGTTGAACAAGCAAGGGATGTGCCTGTCAGAGCACAGGGGTTTAAAAATGAAGTGGATTTAATATACGTTGGAACAAGCGGTCCAATTCAACCTACCTTACCAGCAATCTCAGCAGAAGCGCGTAAAATGCGGATACCTGTGTTTAATGTACAGTCTGCTGCAGTTCGGGATGGATTGGCACTGGCAAGCTTTGGAGTGGATTATATAGCTGTTGGTAGAAATGCTGGAAAGCTTGCATCCGCAGTATTGAAAGGAGACGATATTAGTAACCTTACTCCGCTATATCCAACTGCTGCAGATCATAGTGGCCTGATCAACGAAAAGCTTGCAATCGAGTTTGGTATAGAGATTCCTCCAGGGTTTGAGATTGTCAAGTAACTGATATGATTGACATCGTAAGTGTTACAAAATCCTTTCCTGGGCTTTCAAAGCCTGTACTGGATGGTCTCACCCTTTCATTAGCGGAAGGTGACTTTTGTATTTTAATTGGCGCCAATGGTTGTGGTAAATCAACATTGGCAAAGCTAATCAACGGTGAATACAAACCAGATCTAGGTGAAATCAAACGTAGCGGCAACGTTGCTCAGGTTGTACAGGACGTAAATCTTGGAACTATACCTGATATGTCCCTACTTGAAAACATTGCTTTGAGTGAGATGAAAACGCCAAAGCTTCTTTTTTACAGGAGATACAAACAATCAGTAGTTCAAAAATTATCTGCATTAGGAGCTGGACTAGAAGAGTATGTCGATCAACCTCTTAATAGGCTGTCGGGAGGTCAGAGGCAAATGGTTGCAACACTGATGGCGATCAATTCTGGTAGTCCAATCTTGGTGTTAGATGAGCACACTTCGGCACTTGACCCAAAATCACAATCTTCTTTGATGCAATATGCGGCTCAAGAGATTGCTACAAAAAAGCTGACAACTATAATGATTACACACAAGATGGATGATGCGATCAAGTATGGCAATCGTTTAATCATGCTGCATCAAGGTAGGATAGTTGTAGATATGGGGACATCACAGAAACGAAGTATATCTGTCCAAGATTTGCTTGGGATGTTTCATAAATATGAGGATCAGCTTTTAGTATCAGGGGAAGGCAATGACAATTGATGTATTGTACATGGGCTTATTGCATGGCTTGGTGCTTTCCATTATTGCTTTTGGTATTATGATTCCATTTCGCTTTTTAAATTTTCCAGATTTAACAGCAGAAGGTGCTTATCCACTTGGTGGTGCAATATGCGCAAGTTTGTTGATTGCAGGTGTACCGCAAGTGTTAGCAATAATGTGCTCGATGATTACATGTGGTGTTATGGGCATATGTACGTCACAGATTAGTCTCCGTCTTAAGGTTAATAGTCTACTTGCCGGTATCATATTAAGTACAATGGCATACAGTATAAATCTGAGGATCATGGGCAAACCTAATATTGCCTTATTTGGAATGGACGGCATCAGTTTTGAGGTCATACCTCTAATAGTACTAATCCTATTATGTGTCATACCTTTTGGTATGTTTTTACATACCGATTTCGGTCTGAGATTTCGCACGATAGGCAACAACCCGAAATTTGCAGTTTATCATGGCATCAATATCAACCAATATACAAGCTTAGGCTTATTTACAGGTGGATGTGCATTTGGTCTTGCTGGGAGTTTGACAGTACAAATTCAGCAATTCATGGATGTTGGTATGGGTGTGGGGATCGTCATCCATGGTTTAGCTAGCCTCATGATAGGAGAATCAATCGTTGGAAATAGCACAATACGAAAACAACTTGTAGCTCCGATTGTTGGGGCACTTGTCTATCAACAGATTCAGGGGTTGGCACTGTCATTCGGCCTTGCACCATCAGATCTAAAGTTTTTTACGGGCAGTGTAGTATTGATTGTATTAGCAATACAACAGCCTACTAAAAGCACTAAGGATGCTTAGCTTTCTTGAAGGCATCACTGATATTTAATGTTTCTGTTATAATAATCAGGTTAGAAGCTATAGTGGATGATCGAATATCTGTCTTTTGACACAGAGTTGACCTATGTTACCCGATTTTCATCTGAAGTGTAGAACGCAGTATGATTTTAACAATGGCGAAATTGCAAAATGCTTTATTGTAGTGGTGATCCCGACGCGATTCGAACGCGTGACCTACTGATTAAAAGTCAGTTGCTCTACCGACTGAGCTACGGGATCATGACGTACGTAGGAGGAAAAACGTTATATTGTTTTTTTCATACGCGATGTACTTTTGATGATACGTGTTTTGATCAAAGAAGTACAACACATCTTATACACGATTCGACATAGCTAGCACAAGTAATTTTTGCATTTATTGGGTGAATTATAGCGACTGGTGAAATATTTAGGCTATAACCAGGGGAGTGAAGAGGCTATTTTTTCTCTGCTGTGGACTTATGATAGGGTGTACACCATTGATTTATTTAGCACTTTATCAATTATAAACGATAATTGTTAAGAAACTGCAAAAATGGTGTATGATCTCACTCTAACACTACTGACCGCATGGGGGATTTGTGACACGCAAAAGTACAGGATTGTCAACGCCCTCTTCCTGCTCGACTGGTTATAGACGGACTAGGAGCAGGAATGTTCGGTCTGCTTTCCGCTATTGCGATGTTTGCTGCATTGGTCAGTTCTAACTCTGCGATCTTTCCAACTGCCTCTACAGCAGGATCTTTCTCCTGAAATAACTTTGCCTTATTATATGCTATCTTACCACTGTTCACAGTTATTTCAGCTTCTGTCTTTATCCCGTCACCTATATTGGAAAATACAGAATTCATCCTCTCTTTCCCAACATCAACTTGTCGATCATCGATGGAACTTATAGCATGCGCTCCAGCATTCAATAGAAGACCCGCGTTTTCAACAATAGCACCAATAACTCTGGTAGGAGCTCCGCATACACTTCCCAATACGTCGGTACTAGCATATTTTATCTGAGCACCAGACTCTTTTATAACATCACCACACAGGTGCGTGATCCCAGACACGTTATTTACAACAGAATTCTTAAATTCATTCAACGATTCCCTTAGAGGCGATTCTCCTTCAACTCTTGTCTTTTTCCACGAGCGGACGCAAGATTCTAGAGCACCACCTACTATACCTATAGTTGCTGCTGCCAATTCACCTCCATTGTTAATACACTGCGCGGTGTTCTCCAATGCAGTACCTGCAACCTGAGATACTCCCCCTAGTATACGAAATGGGACACAAAGAGCAGTAGCAATCCCCCAGCCTATTTTTCCTAATGTGCTCTCTGATGCTTTGAACTTCTCCTTCAGTCCATTGAAGCCACTCTTTATTGTATCCCCAATGTTCTTGAGCACTTTCCCTATACCTTGTACTATATCACCAACTATGGACGCTATGTACTTCACCAGCCTTCCTAGCCCCATGATTCCTTCGCTCACCAGATTATATGGCTTTTTCTCTTCTTCCTTTTTTTTCTGGGATTGTAATCCAGCGTCTTTAGATATCTCTGTGGAAGGCTGTTGGAAATTCTTAACTGACTCGATCAGTGCATTAATCTTATTTCCATATTGCTCCGTATTATTCTTGTACGATTCAAACTCCGCCTTAGTCCTTTCAAATTTCGTAATTGTTTTTTGGAGCTTCGTTTGTAAACGTTGTAAACGTTTTAACTCCTTTAACTCCTCTTTATCTTTATCTTTATCTTTATCTTTATCTTTTTCTAATTCTGTTGTATCCTGAGCCCCACCCTTAGAACTGGGATCCAATTGCTTATTTACTGCATCCAATTGAGTCTTACAGTATTCTATGAATCTATCAACAGTTATTGGCTCTTGAGGTTCATTTTGAGTCTTCTTTTGGACTACAGGCTCTTGCCCAATCATTTTATCAAGCTCAGTAGCCCTTGCGCCTATATTCCTAAACCAATTATCCTTACGTTGCTTAATGCCATCTAGTGCCTTTTTCTCCCGCTCACTCAGTGTACCCCATTCATTATCTGCTTGAGCAACTTTCCTTTGAGCTATGTCAACAGCCGGACCCCATGCTGCACGATTTGTTAGGATGTCACTTCTATATTGACGAAAAGTAGTTAAAAAGCTTCCTAACTGTTGATTGTATTCTTGAATCTCCTCGTTGATCTTGTTGATATCAAGTTTTGTCGTAGGATTGTTCGTATCTCCTTGCTGCTCATCCGGCATCTCCACACCTCGCTCTATGATCTCATATAGCAAGTGTAAAGCAGAATGGTTAACAAATCGTAAAAACTGATAAAAAGCTTATTTCTTTGATGCAACTTTAACGTCGGCGAAATCAAAAATGCTTTTTGAGGAAGGAGTGCTCTTTTTCTCTTTTTGAACCTTGGTTCTGCCCTGAGGCTTCTCCTTTGCCTGCTTGTGGAGTTTTACGGGGTCAGGGATTCTGGTCTTTGAATGATGGGATGCTTGAACGGCCTTTTTATAGCTGGTATTTTTGCTTTTTTTGCCGGACGAGGATTTGTTGGCCTTGATGTTGTTGTATATCGCTCTGTTTTGATTTGCAAAAACCACACCACCAGAGTTTTGTGGAGGCATCTTCACAGGAGATGGATCGGACCTCACCAAAGGCACATCCTTCAAGGTTATAGGGCGAGCTATATATTCGTATGAATAGTAATAGACGCTAAAAAATACAAGGGCTGCGGCGCACAAGAGTCCGTAGGGGAACCAAAACGCCAGCTTTTTCTTTTTCATTTTTCTTCCGACTTTGAAAACAACACGAAAACTAAAGGCGCTTGATTTATGACTTTTTGGCAGTTAAAAAGTCCAAACCGCTATATCTCTGCTGAAACTTTGACACCTCACTAGCGCGTGAGTTGATGTAATTTGTTTCTTTGGTCCATGCGGGATGTGTTTTTATATCGACGTCTAGCTTAATAACATTTTGATGATACGTAGAGTAGATATCAAAAACGCTACCATCCGTCATCTCTACAGCGATTCTTCTGTAGTTAGGGTGCAAAGTCTTCTTTTTTGATATTCTTCTACCATTGTGTGAGGTAGGGGAATCCTCATTGCCTACAGATGGCTGCGCTTTAGATTTTTTTGTCACCATATTTCATTTACCGTTTAGAAGTTTTGAGCACAAGTTTGATAACATTTAGCAGCCTTATGATAAATCCTTTTGATGAGTATGTCTATACTTAACTAGACATTTAGACGAATTATGCTGCTATTCTTTTGAAGCCACGCTTGTGTACATATCAAATTCGCTGGACGTATTTACCTTAGCAATGTACCGCCTTTAGGTTTCAATCCGTCACTTTTTAGGCGTGCTAGAAATGTTCCCCTATTGGATTCCATTGCATTGACATCAGATTGTTTGATGTTTTTTGCATATTCCATACCTTCGTATTTCATCGCTTCCTTGATTCCGCGGGCTTGTACATTGTGAATAAAGTTATCTAGTTTCGTTTCGCCGGCTAATCTACGTGGATTCATGATTTTGTAAATCTGATATACCAATATTCTATATCTTCTCTCTTTTTCTTCGTTAGATAGCTCTTTTTCTTCCTGTTCTTGTTCTTCTTGTTCTTTTTGGGCATCTTTTTTGATCTTTCCTATGCCCAACACATTTTCCAGGAAAATAATTAAACCGGCATCCACCTTAAGAGAGTGAGCGTGTACTATCAGATATTCCAAGATCGCGACCAACAGTTCTTTATTAGCCTCTAGCTTCGCGCTATTGACTTGTCCATGTTCGTCAAACATCCCTTTAAAGTCGTACACCACTTCTAGTAATTTTAGCAGCGTTTTAGGCTTTAGATCTCTAATAGCTCTAAGTTTTTGATCTAGCTTTACTTCCTTAGTCATAAGAACAAATTATTGACATTCCCAGATACCATTATGATAGTATAAGTTGGTAACTGTAGGTAGTATTTTTCTTAGTAGGCGGTATGTTTATCTCGTTTCTAAAGTGCCAAAACAACAACGTCTTAAGCTTTCTGTGTTGTATTTTTGGGATAGTCTCAAATGCATATGCAACCGATGTGACCACAAATAACAGGCAAACCTTTATCACAAGTTGTTGGACAACACCTGAGATATGGGACACTGACCCCCCTATGAGCATTCAAAAGCATAATGATCTAAGGCGTCAACCTGGTTCTGCAGAGTTTGCCCAAGGTCAGTTTATAGATATTGAGGGTAAGGTATTGGATGCCAACTGTGTGCCGGTTAGCCAGGCCATAGTAGAGATATGGCAGAAGGATAGCCTTGGTAATGGTCAAGATGAGTCGAAGGACTTACGCTTTGGATATTCTGGTACTGCGGTTACAGATAACCTTGGTAACTTTCGTTTTTTGACAGTCTACCCTGGTGTTCATTTAGCTGCAAAGCAAGAGGTGGCACCGCATATCAACTTTAGAGTGAGACATGTGGACTTTCCATTGTTTGAGACGAAGATGTACTTTCCGGATCACAGTGCCAATAATTTTGACGTGTACTTAAAGAATTTTATAGACAAAAACAGGTCTAATCTTCTAGTATCAAGCAATATTGGATCGCATGATCCGGTTACTTTCAGGTTTAACATTACTCTTGAAGGGTCAAATAAGTATAAATATTATTAATAATATGGAGAGATCTATGAAGTTTATACAGGCAGTTGTTTTATCTACTTTATTGTTTACAGCAAGCTATGCGTTTGCTGCGGATCAAGCAGCGAATCAACCAGCAGCGGCTACTGAAAAAGCGGCACAAGGTGTTCCTCAAGCTGTAACAGAAGATGCAAAAGCTAAAAAAACAGAGGAAGCTGTTAAAACGGAAGAAGCGACTGGCAAAAACAGCAAGTAAATACTGCTTTAGTATTTACAAAGCTTTAATCTCTTTTTGGAGCCCTTGGCATTGTTACATGTCGGGGCTTTTTTTTATTTTCAGAGGGTTTGGGTCCCAATCTCTGGAAATAACACCAAATTTCAGATTAAATCAGGCAAATGGATTTGAGGTCGAGGCTTTTTTTTGTCATCAACTATGTTTTAATACATTTGCAATTCCCGCTTTCCTCCTGTCTCATGCCCGTGAAAACGGCCATCCATTTGCCTTCGCGAACAACTTCACAGACAACTTTTGCCCGAATTCCTTTCATTCCAATTAATTTTGCACACAAGCTCTAATGTCAAACTCGGGAGTTTTTTGACGGGGGAATTGCTGAAGAATTTTGGTACTATTTTGCAGCGGATTGGAAGATTTCAAGACCTTCGGTGGTCAGAGGGTGGCGCATCGCCTGCTCTAGCACATTTGGGGGTACGGTTACTATGTCAGCACCGAGTTTTGCGGACTCAGCGATATGGAAAGGTGTTCTGACGGACGCCACTAAGATCTCAGTTTCAATATCTGGATAAGATGAGTAAGCGGTGTGTATATCATGAATCAATGATATACCGTCAGAGCCGATATCATCTAATCTACCAACAAATGGAGAAACGTATGCTGCGCCTGCTTTTGCAATTAACAAGGCCTGGGTTGTTGAAAAGCAAAGGGTGACGTTGACAGGAACGCCGTTGCTGCTAAGTTTTTTGCAAACTTTTAAGCCGTCCCAAGTAGCGGGGACTTTAATCACTATTTGGTTCCCCAAGGCTACAAGAGTTTCTGCTTCTTTGAGCATATCGTAGACATTTGAGCTGTTAACTTGTGCGCTGATGGGGCACTTGATGAGCTCGCACATCTCTTTTAACACCTCAAGCTGTTGTCTTCCAGATTTTGCGATCAAAGAGGGGTTGGTGGTGACGCCGTCTACTAAACCAATTTCGTAAAACTGCAAAATCTTTTGAATATCGCAGCTATCGATAAAAAACTGCATTTTAAGAACCAAAGATACGTTCTAGTGTACTTTTCTCTGTTTTTTTGCTTGGGTCAACGTGATTGATCTGCTTCCCGGCTTTTTTATTATCCTCGATCCGCTGTTGTTCTTCATCGGGTTTGAGGACACCCTTTTGACCACCAAAGAAGGGAATGCCTTGTGGTTTAGAGGTAGTAGTGTACTCAGTAATGCTCTTTGTATCCATGTTAGAAGAAATCTGATCCATCAGATTTTTCTCTTCCTGAGTGTAGGCAGTCTTACCAGCAGGAACATGCCCTGAAGCATCTAGAGCGCTGTTTTGCTGTGTGGATGGGTCAACGAGATCAAAGTTGGGTGGTACACTAAGATGTGGATACGAGATTACTGTAAACTCATCTGGGACTGGCTTTTTTAAACCTAAGGCGGACTTTACTCCGCTACACCCGGATACTAAAAGGCTGCACAAGACAACAATGGCGACTCTTTGCATATTGCTATATTTTTTATTGCTTTGTATACATTAGGTATTATATCTTTTTCTTGTAAACTGCAAGAAATTTTGGCGCATTATTACTAAGATGAACCGATAACGATTGTACAAAGCTTCAACTTTAATAACAACCAATGAGCAAAGTAGTAGAAGTTGGGTTGCTACAGAACCCTTTAAGGGTGGTTGCAGACTGTATCATAAGTGAAGCGGAGCATTGGCGACAGAAGAAGCGAATCGTAGTGGTACCGTCTGCGCATGCTGTCTTTCAGTTAAGGCGGATGCTGTCAAAAAGTGGAATATCAAGCGTCATAATCTCGTTTGGGGATATCGCAGACAATCTTGAGTTATTTTGCGACGTCAGCAGCATACAACGGGCGCCTTTACCTTCAGCTATCGATCATGTTCGCATGGAGCTCCTATTAACTGAGCTTATCGAAGGTTTACCTCACTCATTTAGGAATGTGGGGTTGTATAGAGAGCGGACGCGTGAGCACCTTGAAAAGCTTATTGGAGATTTTTTTGCTTACAATGACGAGGTACCAAGTGTGCTAAGGGAAGATCCTCAGTACGAATTGACTAACCTCATTCTTAGCAAATTGCGCTTGATGTTAGAAGGTGCGGGGCTTGTCACAAAACAACAGAGAGATAGGTTGGCTATTATGCGTCTGGAGGAGTCGCGATTGTGTGACCACATGTGGGACCACAGAATATACGCACTATCTCCATACTGGTCTCGGCCTTATATAGAGCAGTTTCTTGATGTATTGAAATCGCTTGAGACTGCCACATTGTTTGTACCACAAAAGGTTGTTCACCCTAGTCCTTTGGATTTACAAAAGCAGTATGAGCATCTTGGATTTTCGATCATTGAAACTGAGACCGAAGTTGATGAAGCAGAGCAGATTACATTCTGTGTACTGCGACATTTGAAGGATAACATTGAAAATACTGGTGTAGTTACAAGTAACAGCAAGATTAAGGCGCTGGTGAGTCAAAACTTAAGGCTGTTTGGTATTAAGGTTGCTGTCTCCGTAGCTGCCATATCATTGCCGGAAATCAAGTGGTTTATGGAGTTAGTGACGTTGCTTACACAAACGAGACTTGATAGCGAGCTTATGCTTGGTTTTTTAAAACACAGCCTCTTTGACTCTTTAGAGTTGGTTGAGGAGCTGCATTATCTGGAAACTAGTTACTTGCAAGTGCACAGAGATTTTCAAACACTTGAGAATCTGACGAATATACTAGCTAGGGATAGCAAATTAAACAATTCCAGATTATTTTTGATACTTGTGAACATTTTGGAGGTTAAAAGATCGTATCGAGCATCTGACAAGATAAAGTGCTTGGTGACTCGACAGCTTGAATGTGCCTTAAAAATTACGGACGGAGGGTTTTGCAGCACTAATGGGTATCAAGCGCTCAGAGGTATGTGTGAGAGCATCACTGATGCTGCGGGCATTCGGTGCATATCTCTGGAGATATACCATAGTGTGCTGCGAAATTTGTTACAGCGGACACAGTATACACAGGAGGAGCAGAACAGTGCAACTAATGTACAGATCATGGGGCCATTAGAAGCAAGCTGCTGTTATTTTGATTTAATTGTGATCGGAGGTCTAAATAGCAGTGATTGTATAGTGCCTTCAGAATACAATCCGCTGGTAGACAGGACTCTATCAAATTATTTAGACTTTCCGGAGCGTGAGGATATTGAGGAAATGGAAGCGCATGTTTTTTATGCTCTTATCAGTCACGCTAAGGTGGTGTTTTCTCGAACGAAGATAGCGAAAACAATAGAATCAAAATGGCTGTATAGGTTGAGACGCGCTGTTCCGGTGGTACCATTAGGAGATCAAAGATGCTATAAGGTGAGACAAGTATGCGAACACAGCAACATACAACCACGACCTGTTCTTCCAGTGGACATGAGAAAAACGGAATTTTCGATTAGCGCTATTGAAAGGCTAATGCTTGATCCATATGTGTATTATGTGAAAGACATATTAGGACTTGCGCCGCTTTCAAGTACAGCTGAGAATTCACTGAAAAAGGAGTGGGGTGTGTACGTACATGCCACAATTACAAAGACGATATCTGGTATGATTCAAAAGCAGGGCAGGATAAACACAAGCGACATATCGCTACAATATTTTACTTCTGCGATGCTTGAAAATTTTTACGGGCTTATTCAAGAGAAAAGGGAAGAATATCAGCATATTTTGCCATTTTGGAGTAAAAGGATAAGAAGCCTAGCGAGTTGGCTATATCAGTATGAAATTGCGATAATGCCACGGACCAGGCATAATATGATGAATCACTACTGTTCTATGGATGTACTGATGGGTGCACAACGGGTAAAAATTTTTGGTATCATAGATAGGGTGATATTTTTAAGGGATGGTTGTATTAAAATCATAGATTATAAGACTGGTACAATACCATCACAAAAAGATGTGAGCCTTGGAACGTCACCGCAATTACCGCTGGAAGTGTTGCTGCTTACTAATGATGTGTGTGACGTGTCAGATGGAAAAGAGCCTACGATCCCTTTTTGTAATACTTCCAATGTGACTCAGTGTTACATTAAATTGGATGGTAAAAGGGAGCAGTGTTCTGAACACGAAATTGCTGTGGTACCAAGTGTAGCTTTTGAAGGTTTGACGGAGCTGATTGCAAAATTTTCAAGTGTGGAACAACCTTATTTTGCAATGCCGGTTCTTGGGAAGCATCAAAAGCATAAGTGGTATCGGCATATTATTAGACAAGAGCAGTGGCTCGACGACATGTTATGAATGGTATAGCTGTCTTATTGGCATGAAAATGTTAAAAAACTTGATGGACGTGACCTTATGATATACAATTGTGTGCTAGAATATGGTGCGTAGTTACAATCAAGTTTTAATATGCCACAAGCTCCTTCTACAAAGTTTTTTGCTTTGAATCCGCAGCTTGCAGATTTGCATGTCCATGTTGGCAGTATATCTGATCCTGCGCTGTTATGGGATATCTCTCACTATTTAGGCTTTAAGCTACCTGCGGAGGATTATTGGTCTTTTGCACAGATGATGGTTGCAAAGGACATAGAAGGGGAGGACGCCGCTGCAAGACTAAACAGGTATTTGAAATTTTTTCATCTGACGGAAAGAATACAATCTAGTCCTTATGCGATGGAAAGGGTGATTTACGATGCAGTTAGTAGAGCGTATCGGAACTATAACATCACGAAACTGGAGTTGCGATTTTGCCCTATGTGGAGAAACAGACAGGGCGAGCATGATTTAGACTATATCATGATCGCATCTCTACATGCATTGGATAAGGCCAGCATTGCCTTTCCGGAGGTGAAAACTGGTATTATACTGGAGTTTGACAGAAGGCTGACGAAAGAACAAAATACTGTAATTTTGGAAAAAGCCATAAAGTACAAGGGGAGGGGGGTTGTAGGCATAGACATTGCTGGACCTAGAGTTCCACACTTTAGCTATATGGACTACGTTGAACTATATCAGGAAGCGATAATGCAAGGTCTCAGTACGACAATACATGCAGGTGAGGAGGGTTCTGCTGATGAGATGAAGTCGATAGTTGCAAATATTCCGCTTCACAGAGTGGGGCATGGAGTAAAGGCTTATACAGATTTGGAATTAATGAAGATGCTTGTGGACCGAGACATTACACTTGAGATATGTCCTACTTCTAATCTTACTTTGGGTATAGTTGATGGTTTAAGGGAGTTTAAGGAAATTATCAGGACATTTATCAAGAATGATGTGAAGTTTACAATTAACACGGATGGTCCTATACTTTTGAATACGGATATTAAGAAGGAGATTAGTCTTTTATTGGATCATCAAGTTGTTTCGTTGGAGGAGATGTTGGTGATTAACAACAGGGCGCACGAAGCAAGCTTTATAGTGAAGCGTTAGGGGGGAGAGGTATAGGCGCTTCTGACAATGACGGTTGTCTGGTGTGGTAATACCAAATTTCAGATTAAATCAGGCAAATGGATTTGAGGATGAGGCTGCGTAAGCGTATTGAAATACGTGCGCAGAGCCGACTTTCACAAAATCCGTTTTGAATCATTTAAAAATGAGAGTTGGTATAAGAGCCTGTCCGCAAATAGGAGATACGTTGGTGGGTCTGGATGGGGTATGTCATAGTAAGTGTGTAAGTGAGGGTTATTTTGACATACTCATACTCTCAGATACCAATTCCATCTGCTTCCCGCAAAACGCCAACCCTATCGCCAGTACCTCATTCACACCGTTTTGCTTAAAAAGCTCAAGGTATTGTTTGTCCTTAACTTGTTTTAGGCCTTCTTTTGCCTTTGCCTTCAGCTTCTTTGGGTCATCCGTTGCCTTGAACTCCAGTAGTATCCCAGCTCTTTCACTCTGCTTTGGCAACATCACTACATCAAACCTTCCAAGCCCCGATTCTTGATTCGATCGTATGTAGTATTCTCCTCTCAATCCCACTACCAGACCCAATATAAACACATGAAATACTTGGTCAGGTGTATTCTTATTAAAGTCAAAGTAACTTCCGCTTTGCATTATATAGCTTGTGATGTACATCTCAAACTTCTCCATATCTCCATCCATCAAGCTCTTCACAAAGCTATCGTATGACTCTATGCTTATTGCCTCGCTAAACCAATCATCTACTATGTCATCGTACACAAAGCTCACTTCTTTGTT
>NZ_SCFA01000016.1 GCF_004210275.1 Rickettsiales endosymbiont of Peranema trichophorum | reverse complement strand
TCCTTTGGCTGGAGATGATCAAAGAAGTAGTAAAGCATCGATAAGTTTAAAGTCTTGCCAAACCTTCTCGGCCTTGTAATGAGAATAATATCAGCTCCATCATCAATGATATCTCTGATTAGGTGCGTTTTATCGGCAAAGATATAGCCACCTTTTATGAGCTTTTTAAAGTCACTTAAGCCAACTGGAAGTTTCATTTTATACCTAACTTGTTGAGTTGTAACATATACTCTTTACAAAGTTGGACAGAGTCTTCAAGTTTGTCAGATTGTATACCACCAGCTTGTGCTAATTCCGCGTTACCACCACCATTACCTCCTATGTTAGCGATGATGTGTTTAACAATAGCAGAGGCTTGGTAGATGGCTGTAGCACCTTTTGTAATGGAAAGCATAAGCTCTACATTATCACCGCATTTGTTAAAAAGAAGTATTATGCCTTGCCCTTCTCCTAGAGACTGCAATAACCCGTTGATAAGACATTTCAAATCTTGCTTTGCAAAGTTTTCAACGATTTTGACGATGAATCTGAGGCCTTGTATCTCCTCCGATTTAATATCAAACTTTAGGGCCTTCAAAACCTGCAGTTCTCTATAGCTTTTCTCGATTTTTTGTTTATCATCCATGATTGCCGCCAATCTTTCAAGTATTTGGCCTTCCTGACATTTTAGCATTATGGCGGTTTTTTGCAAAATATGTTGCTTTTGGCTCATATAGTCTATAGCAGCAAGTCCAGTGACAGCTTCAATTCTTCGAACCCCAGATGCGATCGACTCCTCAGATACGATTTTAAAGGCGCCTATCTCCCCAGTTTGATGAACATGTGTGCCACCACATAGCTCTATAGACTCTCCAATCGTCATCATTCTCACATCATTATCGTACTTTTCACCAAACAAAGCCATCGCGCCAGCTGCGATCGCGGATTGAAGAGAAGAAAATGTTGTATGCGTTGTATGGTTGGTAGTGATCACTTGATTGATTTCTCTCTCTATCGCCACGAGCTCATCCTGTGAAATCCGCTCGGTATGTGAAAAATCAAAACGCAACTTATCTGGCCCAACCATCGAACCTTTTTGTACAACATGTGTACCCAATCTTTTTCGCAATACGTTATGTAAAATGTGCGTAGCAGAATGGTTGGCTTGTATCTTTCTTCTCCTTCCTGTGTCAATCTTGACATGCACCACGTCACCAACTTTTAATGTGTTTTTGATCGTCGTGATGTGTCCGATAATAGATTCAGCAAATTTCTTGGTGTCTAGTACGTCACTGTCGTTGATATTCCCTGTATCACCTACCTGGCCACCTGATTCAGCATAAAAGACTGTTTGATTTAACACCAATGTTGCTTCACAGTCACAAGCTTCATTTACCAACTCGTTGTTTATAACGATAGCTTGTACTACAGCTTCTATCTCCTTGTTAGTATACCCTACAAAGTCTGTTCCGCCAATTCGCTCTTTTAGTTGGTACCATAAAGCTTCACTTTTTGATTCTCCAGAGCCAGCCCATGAAGCTCTTGCTTTGATCCGCTGCTGCTCCATACATAGCTCAAAGCCAGCTTCATCTACTTGAATATTTCTGTCTTTCAAAATGTCCTTTGTTAAATCCAGAGGAAATCCGTATGTATCGTATAGACTAAAGGCGACATCCCCAGAAATGGTATCCCCAAATTTCAGCTCCGATGTGGCTTTATTAAGCAACGCCAAGCCCCTTTTTAAAGTGCTTTGAAATGTCTCCTCCTCAAGCATGAAAGTGGAAACGATAGCGCTTTCCGTTGCTTTTAATTCCGAATACGCTTCACCCATTTCTTGAACTAAAGTCGATACAAGCTTATGCAAGAATGGTGTTTGAACCTGAAGCATTTGAACATGCCGCATTGCCCTCCGCATGATACGCCTTAGCACGTAGCCGCGACCCTCATTTGAGGGCAATATTCCCGCAGCAATTAAAAAAGCTGCACATCTAAGGTGGTCCGCTATGACTCTATGCGATATGATGGTGTGTTGATCTGTAGAAGACAGTTTCTGGGACATACCTATTAACCTTTGAAAGACATCTGTCTCGTAGTTGTGGTAAGTGCCCTGCAAAACTGCTGTGATCCTTTCTAACCCCATGCCAGTATCTATGCAAGGTTTGGGGAGGGGTACTAAAGAACCATCCTGAAGCCTTTCATATTGCATAAAGACTAAGTTCCAAATTTCTACGTATCGATCTCCGTCAGATGTAGGTGTGCCGGGTAGACCTCCTTCATACTTTGATCCGTGATCATAAAAGATCTCGGAGCATGGGCCACATGGGCCTTGGTCCCCCATTGCCCAGAAGTTATCTGAGGAGGCGATTTTGATAATTTTACTGTCGCTAAAGTTGGTCAGCTTTTTCCAAATATTAAAGGCTTCCATATCATCATGGTAGACTGTAATGTAAAGCCTATCGTGAGGTAAGGATAGTTCTTTTGTGAGATATTGCCAAGCCAGCTCTATGGCCTCTTCTTTAAAGTAACCTCCAAAAGAAAAATTTCCAAGCATTTCAAAGAAAGTATGGTGTCTTGCAGTATACCCTACGTTTTCTAGATCGTTGTGTTTCCCTCCTGCACGTACACACTTTTGAGCTGTTGTAATTTTTTTGTGGTGAGGAGCCTCAAGTCCGGTAAAATAATTTTTAAACGGTACCATACCAGCTCCTGTAAACATGAGGGTAGGGTCATTGTGAGGGATTAAGGAGCTTGAATGCTCAACATGATGATCATGGTGTTTAAAGTAGCTTAAAAATGAGCTTCTTATTTCGTTGAGGTACATATTATTTTGCCTTGTTATAATTCTTCAGGCACTTTACCACATTTCTGTGAACTGATCTAAAAGTACTTAATAAAAGTGCTGCTTCAACCACTCGATCAGATTAGCAAACCAAGAGCCGTGTCTGTTGGTATTGTCCATACCGAAATGGTTCGGTTTGTGAATACCCTCAGAGACGTACAACAGCATTCCTATGGGTGCCGTGAAGGCTAAACCACTGGTGTTCTCGGCGAGCCCATCGATGACTACAGGGTAGCCTATTCTCACCGTCTTGGAAAACTTCTCTCCAACGAGCTCTTTGATGCCAGATAGCTGCGCTGTACCTCCAGTGATTACAACTTTATTGCCAGACAAATCCCCGACACGACTGTTTTCTAGTTTTTCTGCAACGATATCAAGTATTTCCTCAACTCGCGCTCTGATAATTTCGACAACTGTACTTCTTTGTACTATGTTCATTTCGCTATCATCTTCATTTGATAACGGTACCTCTATCATTTCCTTTGAGTCAGACACACTGGATATGACCGTTCCGTAAAGCGTTTTGACTCGTTCTGCACTTGCAAAATCTGTACATAGCACCCTTGCCAGATCATTGGTAATGCTGATGCCTCCGATCGGCAATCCATCTGTAAAGATAAGCCAACCATTGTAAAAAACAGAGATTGAAGTGCATCCTCCACCAAACTCTATCAGTGTCACTCCTAGACTTCGCTCATCTGGAGTCAAGCATGCAAGACCACTGGCATAGGAGGATGACACGTAGCTTTCCACTTCCAAATGGGACTTCGCAGCGCTGTTGGCAATATTAAGCAGTGTACTCGTGTGCCCTGATAGTATATGGAAATCGCACGACAACTTATTGCCATACATGCCGAGAGGGCTCTCTATACCTCTATTGCCATCTAGCGTATAATTGTATGGAAAGAAGTGTATCACCTCCATGTCCTGCTCGTTAAACCTGTCCAAGATTTGAAACAAAAGCTTGTTGAGGTCTTTGGCGTTAATTTCATGGCCAGTGATGGTGATGTCCGACGTCACTCTGTGTGACAACAGATTGTTGGAAGAAATGCTGATAAAGACTTTGTGTATCCGTTCTCCTGCCATCTTCTCAGCGGCTTCGATAGATTGCAAAATGGACTTTTCTATAGCCTTAAGATCGCTGACAATTCCAGCTCTGATGCCATTAGAGATGTGGTGGCTCACTCCCAGTACTTCCAAACGTCCATGTACACTTATCTTGGCGATAAAACAGACCACCTTAGAGCTTCCAAGGTCTAACACCGCAATCACATTTTTTCTTTGTTTAGACATGTATCAAAATGACCTTACTTGTTGATGTAGATCTTGTCAGGCATGAGTCTTAGGTCGATTATAGCATAATCTAAGGTTTTGCCTGCAAGTATTTTAGATAATGTTTGAATGGACTTTGAAAGTATGCCACTGCCGTTATCCTCTGGCAGCTTCACTATCGTCCCTGTTTTAAGATGAACGTTCCATCGTCTATTTCCAACTCTCTCAAGAGCCTTGACGGTTTGATCGATTGTGTGTTCAACTAATAAAGCATTTAAAGAAGCGTATGTATCGCATGCATTGTCACCCAGCAGGACCACATACTCTTCTTTGATATTTGAAATGTCTTTGGTATCTACTTGGGTGATGACTTGGCCCTTATTGTCCACAAAGTGATACTGATTGTTGTGATACCAAAGCGCATTGACAATGCTTTCTTCCACAGTGATTTGAACGGTATCTGGAAATATCCTTCTCACAGATACCTCGCTGATCCAGCTATTGCTCTTGATGTCAGCTCTGATTCCTTCAAGATCAAGTGTGAGAATGTTTGCGCCATCATACAAACCACTTAGCTTGATGATATCATCTTGTGAAAGACGCTTGTTCCCGGAGACTTGAATCGTACGCAATGTAGGTGTCATAGACGTTGCGATCATCTTTGTGACGATTTTGGCCCCGCTGTTCCAAATCTTCAAAGCGTCACGACACAAATACACCATCACACAACAAACTGCCAATCCCAGAATTATAGGCAAAATATAGCGTTTGTGATGCTTTTTTCTTATTTGAACCAACACCTGTTGTGATTTGGGTACATACCCTTGTATCTTCATGGGCACTAAACGGATATGTGGCATTTCGCTTGTGCGATCAGTTCCTTGATAAGGTCCTTCAACTCATATCCTGCGTAAGCAAGCAGATCCGGGACCATGGAAGTAAAAGTCAGGCCTGGCTGTGTATTAATTTCCAGAAAATACAAACCATCTGCTCCTTTGCTTTCATCAAATTTGAAGTCGCTTCTGCTGATCACAGAGCATCCAAGTGCCTGGTGCAGTGCTGTAGATTGTTTTGCTACCTTGTCGTATATTTCTTTTGAAATTGAAGCAGGTATGATATGTGTGGAGCCTCCTTCTGCATACTTAGCATTGTAGTCTGCAAACCTATCTTTGTAGGACAGCTCCAACACCCCAAGGGCTTCATTTTTAAACACAGCGACACTAAGCTCTTTTCCTGGTATGTAGGTTTCAAGCAAAAACTGATCTCTACATAGTGCATTAACATCCACATCACTAATGTCGTACACGATTTGAACGCCTATGCTTGATCCATCTGAGATCGGTTTGATCACGTAGGGGAGGGGCATCGGATGCTCACCATTTGTGATTAGATCAACCAAAGCTTCCTTTTGAACAATCTTGTGGTGTGGAGTCTGAATATTGAGCTGTGACGCTATTTGCTTGGTCATTATTTTATTAAAAGCGATGGCGGATGATGTGATGCCGGAATGAGTATATGGAATCCGCATGATCTCAAGTAAACCTTGTACTGCACCGTCTTCTCCATATGTGCCGTGTAATGCGTTAAAGACGACATTCGGTGATAATTCCGCGAGTCTGAGTGCTAGGTTCTTGTCGGGTTCAACAACAGTAACAGTATAGCCAAGTTCCCGTAGCACAGAAGCTACCCTTGTCCCTGAAACCACAGATACCTCAGCTTCCGTCGACGAACCACCCATTAAGACCACAACATGCTTCATTTATACAAATTACCTCATTGATAAACCACAAAAGCCTGCTTTCATTAATACTGGTTAGCAAAAAAATCTATATATTTTTTAAGCGTTTGCTTTGTATTAAAGAGCTTGCTTGCCATTTTTAAATCTTTTGGCAGAATTTGTAAAGCATACTGTTCGTCAAAGGCATTACCGTATATCTTTGGAAAAGAAAGGTGAGGGTTTGTAAAGCCGTGATATATACCTATTAGCAGAAATGCTACCACGTCTTTGACATCTGCGCTTGAGGGCGCGACTCTAAACTCAAACCTTCTCCTTGTATCATCGCTGATCGGTATGCGTATTGCTGTTGTTCTATTGTTGCCTCCCCAGCTAATGTTTGTAGGGCACATCATGCCTGGTACAAACCGTGCGAAGTCCCTGTCATGGCAAAATAGAGCAATGCCCTGATCAAGCAGCTCCAAAACTCCAAAGATGCTGCTGTGTAAGTATTCTTTCCCCATGGCATGTGTTCCATAAACATTTTGACCATTGTCATCATGTAAACTGACATGCACATGCAAAGCCGATCCGTAGTCATCACAAAAGGGCTTGGCGTCAAATATTATGTCAAGCTTTTCCATTGCTGCTACATTGACCAGTATGTCCTTAGCAGACTTTAGCTGATTTAGCAGATCTAAAATGCTGCCATTTTGTAGTATGTCTATTTCATACTGGTTTTGCCCTTTTTCTTTGACGACATGAAGTCCATTTGCAGCAGCACGACTTTGAAAGTTTGTGTACGCTCCATCAAAGCTGTCCTTTTGTGGTTTGAGGTAAAACTCAAGTTCAAGACCTATGAGTGGTGCTACATTAAAGCGAGACTTCAAGTGCAACTGCACATTTTGTAGCAGACTTGAAATTGATGCCACCATATGCACTACTATAGCGAGCCAAGTTGCCCCAAAGCCTCTTTAATCAGATTTTCCAGTGGTATGTCTTGATCAGAGGCGAGAATATCTGTCACGATCTTATAGGCATTGGTACGATTAAATCCCAAATTTGACAAGGCAACGACTGCATCTTGAGCCTTTGTACTGGTGGCTGCATTACCATGCTGCAATGCGCTATGGCTCAAAAACAGCTCGCTATTTTTACTATTTGTAAATTTGTCCTTGAGCTCGTTGATGATTCTGGATGCGATTTTACTACCTATGCCTGGAATCTGCTTAAAAAGGTGCTGATCTCCCGACAGTATAGCCCCCGTTAACTTTTCAGGTGACACAGATCCAAGTATCAGCAGAGCTACCTTGCTGCCAACTCCCTGAACAGTTTGTAGCAACTTAAACCACTTTTTTTCAATAGTTTGAAGAAAGCCGTACAGCACTATCTGCTCATCCTTGATATGTAGATCGGTGTAAACGGAGGACTTTTGGCCAACTTGAAGTGTGCTTAAAGTACCTACATGCCCAAAGACGATGTACACGACACCATCAACATTCAACAAGAAGTGATCCTCGTCAATGTGCTCAACTATTCCTACAAGCTTGCCTATCATATTGCTATAATTCAATGATACACCGATGAGGCTACATTTGACAGTGTCTCATGTCAAGAATTGTTCTCTCATTAAGCGCTCCTCAAAGGTGTATTCCTTATCAAATAGCAAAGTTAGTGGCAAATCTGATCTTTCAATGATCTCGATGAATTTGACGTTTCTGCATCCCACGTAATCCGCTGAAGCACCGACTGGGCGCTTTGTAGGGGATAACACTTCAAATGATATCTTGCTATTATGCGTTAAAAGTGCTCCGTGCCATCTACGCGGCCTAAAAGGCGCAAGTGGTGTCAACGCCAACATTTTAGAGTTGAGTGGAAGAATTGGGCCATAAGCTGCAAAGTTGTAGGCGCTGCTTCCTGCAGGGCTTGCTACTAAAATTCCATCGCCTACCATCTTGTCTAACTCAACTCTGTCGTTGATGCTAATTTGAATGTGCGCTGCCTGATTTGTCTCTCTTAGTAGGGCGATCTCGTTAATCGCAGTTGCTACAGTCACCGTTCCATGTACATCTGTACTTGTCATTTCCAACGGATATATGACAGTTTCTTTTGCGTTCTCAAGCTTAGCAAGTATGTCATCCAGACTATACTTATTCATTAAGAATCCAATAGAGCCCCTGTTCATACCGTATATCGGTACAGTGTGCTTCATGAATCTGTGCAACGCTCTGAGCATTACACCATCACCACCTATGGCAAGGATTACGTCGTAATTGTCATTCTCATCGACTTCTGCAAAACCGTAGCGCTTAAGTATTTCGTTATAAGCTTTTGATGCTACGTGCGACTTATGGTCCAGCACCACGCCAACTTTCTTAAATTTCATATGCTTTCATCGTTACAAATTATAGTAACCCTACATTTTTAAATGAAAAGATGCAATCGTGAGACACGATAAGATGATCGTGTACACTGATGTTAAGTGGCTCCAGTGTTTTTATAATATGTTTGGTCATCGAGATATCGTCTGACGATGCCCTAGGATCACCGCTTGGATGGTTGTGTACGAGTATGATGGCACTTGCTCCCATGTTGAGGCACGTCTTTAGAATTTCTCGTGGATATACCGCCACTCTGTCTAAAGTCCCTTCTTGTATTACTTCGTCACATAGCAGTAGATTGTTTCTGTTGAGGTAGAGCACTCTGAACACTTCTATGCTCTTGTAGCCCATTGTGGTCCTACAGTAACCTAAGACCGCAGACCAGTTGCTTAATACGTCAAAATTCTTTTTGTTTGGTATCACAACCCTTGATATAATGTCTTCAAGCAATTTAAGCATACATGCTGTATTTGCCCCTATACCTTTAATTGTAAGTAAGCTGGAGGGCTCTGCGTTTAATACTCCATGTATGCTGCCAAATTTTCGTAGCAATTCTTTGGCAAGTGCTTTTGTATCTCGCCTTGGATAGCAACTAAACAAAAACATTTCCAAAATTTCGTAGTCTTGTAGCGTGCCAATTGTAGATTTTAAAAACCGCTCTCTTAACCTTTCTCTGTGACCTGCATTAAAGTTAGGTTGTGTCTTTAACTCAGTCATGGCTCTTACAATGGTAGGTTGTCGTGTTTCTTCCAAATCTTTTGAACTGTTTTATGCTCAAGCAAAGCCAAGGCGCGGCATATTCTAAACCTTGTATTGTAAGGTCTTATAATATCATCCAAAAAGCCACGCGATGCTGCTACGAATGGATTACTAAACTTTTCTTGGTATTCCTGCACCTTTTTTTCAAACATCTCTGAGTCATTTGCTATGTCCCTGTGAAGAACACTGGCCGCGCTTTTAGCGCCCATTACTGCTATTTCGGTGTTGGGCCATGCATAATTGATATCTCCTCTGAGGTGTTTAGAGTTCATCACTATGTATGCTCCTCCGTATGCTTTCCTTGTGATGATGCTAATTTTTGGAACGGTTGCCTCTGCGTATGCATACAGTAACTTGGCACCATTTCTAATGATTCCGGTGTGCTCCTGTTCCAAACCTGGCAAAAACCCTGGTACGTCTATTAAAGTAACAATTGGAATGCTAAAGGCATCGCAAAATCTAATGAACCTAGCGCCTTTGATAGAGCTGTTAATGTCGAGACATCCTGCTGCGCACATTGGCTGATTTGCAACTATTCCGACAGTTCTACCTTCAAACCTTCCAAATCCCACTATGAGATTTTTTGCATAATCTGGCTTAATTTCAAAAAAATCGCCTTCATCCACCAACTTGTCTATGAGTTCCTTCATGTTATAGGGTTTGTTGGGATTTTCAGGAATAAAGTTTTCCAATGACATTTCAACCCTATCTGCTGGGTCGTATGTAGGTCTAAAAGGTATTCCCGATCTATTTGAAGATGGCAGGAAGTTAAAAAACCTTCTTACCTGCTGCAAACAATCTATATCATTTTCAAATGCGCTATCACAGACTCCACTTTTTGTAGTGTGTACATCTGCTCCTCCCAGTTTTTCGTGAGTTACTTCTTCGTGTGTAACTGCTTTTAAAACATCCGGCCCAGTGATGTACATGTAGGATCTGTTTTTTACCATAAATATGAAGTCGGTAAGTGCAGGTGAATAAACTGCTCCGCCTGCGCACGGCCCCATAATCAATGACAGCTGTGGAATAACACCTGAAGCATCTACGTTTCTTTGAAACACTTCTCCATAGCCTCCTAAGGAATCTACGCCTTCCTGAATTCTTGCACCGCCGGAATCGTTTATACCTATGATAGGTGCGCCCAGCTTCATTGCATAGTCTTGTACACGATTGATCTTTGCGGCATTAGTTTCACTTAAAGAGCCTCCAAATACTGTAAAGTCCTGGCTATACACAAACACTAACCGTCTGTTAATCGTACCATGGCCAGCAACAACTCCATCTCCTGAAATTACATTTGCATCCATGTCAAAATGTTTGCATCTGTGCTCCACAAACATTCCAAGCTCTTCAAAAGAATCAGGATCTAGCAAAAGCTCAACTCTTTCACGAGCTGTCAACTTCCCCTTTTGATGTTGCTTGTCGATCTTGTCTTGCCCGCCTCCCAACCTTGCAGCTTTACGTTTTTGTTCAAGAGCTTCAATGATTTCCATAAAATGACACAAAAATTTAACAATTGGGCACAGCTCAGATATACTCCAACTTTGACGAAGAAGCAAACTGAAATGTGGTGTTAAATAGGAATAAGGACTGATGTTAAAGCTTTACAGCAATGAAGTAAATGATATAATCCGTGACATGAAATTCAACTAACGTAACTTTTTATGAAAAAATCTCACATTATCGCTTCCATACTATTTTTAGCTCAGGTTAGTATTGCCTCAACTGCTTTTGCTGCTCCTGCAAGTGGCAAGAGGGCACCAACCACAAAGCGCGACAAAGGGTTTTACGTTGGCCTCAGCTTCCCTATCACCTCTTCGTTTGATAAGTTTAGGGGGGTTGATAATGGTCTTCCCGAAGATGACCGGTTTGTTTTGTATTACAAAAAGGCCCCAAGTCTCAAATCACCAGCGTTGCCATCTGTATACTTTGGTTATCAATTCAATAAATGGTTTGCTGCAGACATCAACGCTCATGTGATGCGTTTGGGTTACAAATGTACAGATGTCGCTTACGAGAAAGGTAAGCGTTGGGACGGTTCTATATCACAAAACAAAATTACATCTCAGTCGCTATTCCTAAACGCTTACTATCAGGGAGTGCTCAATAAATATGTGTCTCCCTATCTATCGCTGGGTGTTGGGTATGCGAGGAATAATGGTGGAAGCATAACAAGAAGAGAATTTGCTGTGAGCGGGGAGTCTGGTATAGTGGGAATGGGTGGTGGAACAATTCATAATCTTGCGTGGAATGTGAGTACAGGAATGAAGCTGCATATAACCGGGAGTTGGAATATAGACTTAAAGTATGGGTATTATGACCTTGGTAATATTAAAAGTGTAAATACGTGGACTAGCTCTATTAGTGCGATAAATAGGCGATCTATCGTACAAAAAATGAAATTGCAGCAGTTATCCTTGGGTCTAAGCTATTATTTGTAAGAATATTAAATTTATTTTTGCATATTATTGGTTTTGATTGTATAATTTGGTAACTAATTCTAACAGTTTTTGAGGTCAAAAAGTCGTTATGAGTATAAAAAGTGTTCTAGAAAGCAAGAATTCGGCCTACCAAACCCAACAGGGTGGCGCGAACAACAACCCACAGTTAGGTCAGACTCCTGTCTCTGGTGGATCTAATAACCAACAGCAGGCTTCGTGGGGTTTGCTTCCTGCTGCAAAGTGGGCGCTTGGCGCAGGTACTGCTTCTGCCTTGTTATCTGTAATAGGTATAGTGGGTGCCGCAGTATTAAAGAAGATGAAGGGAGCTGGCGGAGGATATAAAAAACTAGATGATATCAAGGGCGTTGACAAGGGCGTTGAGCATATTGAGATGAATAAATTAGATGATCGAAAAGTCGACAAACCTGAAGTGCCTGATAATGATCCTAACCAAGATGGTGGGAGTCGAGAACTTTTGAACATTAACCAGGGCCGAGGTAATCCTGATGCGCCTAATGAAGAAGGTAGGCCCTTGATTCCAGGACTCTTGTATAACTCAAACCTTGTGCCCATCGAAAATACTGCTGCATCCTCTCTTCAAGAGCACCTGGTAGCAGAGGAGTCTCAACCAACTGATTTCGAGGGGTGGTTTGCACACCATCCTCTTGATGATGTTCCTGAATCTCTTCACATACAGAGTCAAGCTACACAGACAACCCTGGAGGAAGAGGTTGATGAATTAGTTAACAGTGTTCACGCAATAGCTGTATCAGTAGAAACTTTATTGGGTGTGTTATTGAGCGTTACTGCTGACGTACATGTGGATGGATTGAACATTCAAGCCTTAAGCAACCAGGTTGTGGTTCTGCAAATGGTACTACAATCCGGGAAGGAACATCCCGATGTCATTATCTCTAAATTGACAGAGCTTATAAAGCAAACTGTAGAGGTTTTGAACGTATTGTACACCCATTTTAGCCACCAAATAGGTGATGGTGTTGGCAATCACAACCCTGAAAGTTTAGCTTCTGTGGTGAATGAGGTCATCAAGCAAATTGGTATATTGCATCGACTTGGTCGTGAAGCGAGTGAAGTCAATGCAGAATCAATGGCGAAAATACAAATTCTCCAAAGAGAGATAAATGACTACATTGATGAACTAGCACTGAAGCGTGAATATTTGGAACAAGCAAATGAAGCGCTGTCAGGGCGTGAGGCCGATTTAAATGCAGAACAAGCAAGAATCCAGCAGGAGCGAGCAGATTTTGAGATGGCGAAACAAGTACAGCAGTTAGAGTATGACCGGATTGTGGATAGAGCCAAGATTGAAGTAGAAGAAGCTACTGACTTAGTAGAGATCGTGGGCTCTGAAATGGTACACCAACAACTGCTACTACAGCAGGAGTTAGGGCAGCGCCAGAGCAGACTAGAAGATCAGCTTCCTGAAGAAAACCAATCCAATGATGAAGTGAATAATCAACCAAACGTTCCTGATGTAGTACCACAAAACACAGGTATTCCGGGTAATGATGTGACTCAAGTGCATGAAGATCCAGATGCACAACATACGATAGGTAGTGTGTTGTCAAAGAGGAATGAGAACAATCAGGAAAATGAGGATTGTGAATTCTTATCTCTTCCACCTTCTGAGGTAGGGGAAGATGATCTAGATTCACCGTCAGAGCAGGATCAACCTGGTGCAGTAGGTACCTCGCAATCGACAGGTTCCCAAAGTAGCGTAACCCAAAATGAGGGACAACCTCCACAGCAAACCAATGCAGCACCGTCTGCTCCTCTGCATAATGAGGGGCTCACTACCCCGCCTACACATTCTCCTACGGACAATACTCAACAGTCGACTTCGCAAATTCTCGAGCCTATTCAGATAGGTGGACACCAATCCAATGATGAAGTGAATAATCAACCAAACGTTCCTGATGTAGTACCACAAAACACAGGTATTCCGGGTAATGATGTGACTCAAGTGCATGAAGATCCAGATGCACAACATACGATAGGTAGTGTGTTGTCAAAGAGGAATGAGAACAATGAGGGAGGTGAGGCCTTGCAATTCTCCTCTCCTAAATCTTCTGACGCAGGGGAAGATGACCGAGATTCATTGTCAGAACAGGATCAACATGGTGCAGCAGGTACCTTGCCACCGACAGGTGTAACCCAGAATGAGGGACAACCTCCACAGCAAACCAATGCAGCACCGTCTATTCCTCTGCCTAATGAGGAGCTCACTACCCCGCCTACACATTCTCCTACGGACAATACTCAACAGTCGACTTCGCAAAGTCTGGACACTAGGGATGCTAGGAATGTCGAATGTAACACCGTTTTCGCTAGATTAAGTGGATTATTGGATAATGAGGCTAAAACCGAGCTCATTGCACTACTCAATGAATTACTTAATGGATACAATGTGGCTCGCGACCTACCCCCTAATTCAGAAGAGTCTATCGATGAGACTGATGTCCACGATGAGACTGATGTCGAAAGACCTGCTAGAAATACCGATTTTGATAGAGTTATAGTCGAATTACGTCAAAAATTTAATCGAGACAATGTGGCTAGCAACCCAGACGGCCATACTGAGTTACAACCTCCACAGGAAACCAATCCAGTACCGTCTGAGGAGGAGATACAAGGAGAGCACACTACGCCTACACATTCTCCTACGGACAATACTCAACAGTCGACTCCGCAAAGTCCGGAGCCTATGGATACCGTAGATACAGATTATTTGATTGGATTATCTGCATTATTTGGTCAAGACAATGTACCTGGCGACCCAGAGGCTCCTACTGAGTCACAACCTTCTGATGATGTGCAGCAGACCACTCAACATACTCCAGAGGTATCAACGCTTCCGTATCAGGAACAAACTTATACTACTCCGCATAATATCGACGGACTCGGCGTCCCACACTCCAACAACGGCGGAGAGGGGGACCACCCCAATGGTGTCGGGGACTAAACTTAACATTTGCTGCGGCGCAGTATAGGTTTGTCTTGCAATCAAGCTGAAGTTATTGTGTGCTATAAACCAGCACACAAAAGGTTAGGCTGTTCTATGAACCGGGAATTCAAAGAGCTTGGCACACGTTGAGTGTGCCAAGCTCTTTTGCATAAAACAGAGTAATTAAGGCTAATCGATGATTTTGGTGAGGTTTGTATGAAATTAAAAATGTGGCAAAAAGTTGCTATCGGAATGATACTTGGAATCTTACTAGGGCATTTTTATAAGGATACAGGCATAGTCTTAAAACCTATAGCCATCATCTTCATCAACATGATCAAAATGGTGGTAGTGCCACTTGTCTTTTTTTCAATACTAAATGGAGTTGCAAGTATGACGGATGCTGCAGCGTTCACTAGGATTGGTTCAAAAGCTTTCATGGCGTACACCTGTACTACTATTGTTGCGGTGATAATTGGATTAAGTTTTGGCACAGTGTTTGAGCCAGGGAAGGGTATCAATATAGAGCTGTCTCAGTACTCACAGTCGTCGCAGCAGTCCACAAAGGGTGTAATGGAATTTATACTGGATATCATTCCTACAAACCCTATTCAAGCAATGGCAACCGGCAATATAATGCAAGTGGTGGTATTTGCCTTTTTTACAGGCTTTGCTTTAATTTTGATCGGTGAAAAAGGCAATGAACTAAAAAAGCTAATAGTATCAACAACTCATCTGGTTTTTAAAATGATAGAGTTGGTGATTTCATTAACTCCATATGGTGTTTTTGCAATGATGGCTTGGGTAGTGAGTACTCATGGGCTTGTCATTATATTGACACTTGGTAAATTGATAGTCGTACTGATGGGAGGTTTTGGACTACAGTATCTCCTGTTTGGGGTGATGTTGATGGTTTTTGCTAGACTTAAGCCGTTCCCGTTTTATAAAAAGATGATTCATACTCAAATGCTTGCACTAGCTACGGTAAGCAGTAAAGCAACTTTACCGATTGCAATGCAGGAACTAGAAACAAAAGTCGGAGTCTCTAAAAGGTCTGCTTCATTTGTAATGCCTCTAGGTGCTGCTGTGAACATGGATGGTAGCGCTATATACCTTGGCATTTGTAGCGTCTTTTTTGCCCAAGTCGTAGGGGTTGATCTGACACTCGCTCAGTACTGTATACTGCTTTTTACTTGTACATTTGGTTCAATAGGAGCAGCAGGCTTTCCAGGAGGAGGAGTGGTAATGCTAAGCATGGTACTTGCTTCTGTTGGGCTTCCAATAGAAGGAATATCTTTGGTGCTTGGCATTGACAGGTTTGTCGACATGTTTAGAACCACTTTGAACGTTACAGGAGATTGCGCTGTGACTGTAATTGCAGACAGGCTTGAAGGAACCTTTAATGAAAGTATATACTATTCAAAGTAAATGACATAGCATGCAAAAAGGAATTGTAGGTTGCTTGAAATAAGAAAAGTTGCAATGTACTGACTATTGCGCTACTAATAGATACCAGGAATAAATTGGTACCATTAAATATACGTGTTTAAGTACATAGCAAAAAAGCTTTTTAGCAGTTCCAACGATAGACTTTTAAGGTCTTTGCAACCGACTTTAACTAAGATCAATCAGCTTGGGGATATCATTAAGCCTCTTTCAGATCAACAGCTTAAGTTGAAGACTGAAGAGTTTCGTGAAATGTTGGAGCGCGGTTCTACTTTGGATGATATATTACCTGAAGCATTTGCAGTGGTCAGAGAAGCTGCAAGTAGAGTGTTAGGTGAGAGGCACTTTGATGTGCAGCTACTAGGAGGCATGATTTTGCATAAGGGGATGGTTGCTGAAATGAAGACCGGAGAAGGTAAAACTTTGGTTGCGACACTACCGGTGTATCTCAACGCGTTGTCTGGTCATGGAGTACACGTTGTAACGGTAAACGACTACTTGGCAACTAGAGATGCTGCTTGGATGGGTGCACTGTACAAATTTTTAGGGCTTACAGTTGGTACAATCACAGGAAGTATTTCTGAAGACATGAGAAAAGAATCATACTTAGCGGATATTACATACTGTACAAATAACGAGTTAGGGTTTGACTATCTAAGGGATAACTTGAAGTTTACCAAAGAAAAGATGGTTCAAAGGGGCTTTAACTACGCGATTATAGACGAAGTAGACAGTATATTGATAGATGAGTCAAGGACACCTTTGATTATCTCAGGAAGTACGGAGGATAATTCAGCATTATACTATAAAGTGAACGAGTTGATACCAAAATTGGTGTCGGTAGATTACGAAGTTGATGAAAAAAACAAAAACTGTATGTTGACCGAGCATGGCCATCAGTCAGTTGAAGAAATGCTAAAAAAGGCAAAATTGATAAACCCAAACACCAGCCTTTACGATATTGAAAATATGGAGTTGGTGCATCATGTCAACCAAGCACTAAAAGCCCACCACATGTTTAAAAAAGAGGTGGATTACATAGTCAAAAATGACGCTGTAATGATCATAGACGAGTTTACGGGAAGAGTTCTTGATGGTAGAAGGTATTCAGATGGGCTCCATCAAGCAATAGAGGCAAAAGAAAACGTTCGTATACAAAACGAAAATCAAACGCTGGCATCTATTACTTTTCAAAATTACTTTAGAATGTATCCTAAGATTGCAGGTATGACTGGTACAGCGATGAACGAGGCAGCAGAATTTCAGGATATATATAAGCTTCAAGTTGTGTCTATACCGACTCATCTGGAGATCAAAAGGCGAGATGAAGAGGATATAATATACAAAACTGCCCATGAGAAGTATAAGGCGATAGTTGAAGAAATAGCTCGTGTGTCAAGCGAGGGTCAGCCTATACTTGTTGGTACAATTAGTATAGAAAAGTCCGAGCACCTCTCAAACTTGCTGCACAAGAGGAAAATTAAGCATAGCGTGCTAAATGCCAAGTATCACCAGCAGGAAGCAGAGATTATAGCGCAGGCCGGTAGGCCTCATGCCGTTACAATCGCTACTAATATGGCTGGGCGTGGTACTGATATTATGCTTGGAGGAAACCCAAAGATGCTTTACAAAGCTGCGTCCGAACACTATAAGGGAGATCTTGAAGCTCTTGAAAAGAAGATTCATGAGCAAGTTGAGCTTGATAAGAAAAAAGTGTTGGAACTTGGTGGTCTATACGTTTTGGGAACTGAAAGACACGAATCAAGGCGCATAGATGATCAGCTGAGGGGAAGATCTGGAAGGCAGGGAGACCCTGGAATCACCAGATTTTACATATCGCTAGAAGATGATCTTATGAGGATATTTGGTTCTGACAAGATCAGCACTGTATTGACAAAGTTTGGCCTCAAAGACGGTGAAGCGATCATACATCCGTGGATTAGCAGGTCCATAGGAAAAGCTCAGCAAAAAGTTGAATCGAGAAACTACGAGATACGCAAAACGCTATTGAAGTTTGATAACGTTATGAACGAGCAACGTTCAGTGATATATGCTCAGAGGTTTACATTAATGGACTCAGAGACAATACTGGAAATACTGAGCGATATCCGTAAGGAAGTGAATCGTGAAATGGTAGAACGGTATGTGCCCCAAAAGTCGCTGCCTGAAGAGTGGAATTTGGCACAACTTGAAAAGGAGATGTTTGGGTTATATGGACTGCACATTGACTTACAAGCGTTTGGAAAACAGGAAGACGTGACTGAATTAGAGATCTTTGAATACGTGGATAAAGAGACAGGAACAGTATACGAAGAAAAGATCAAAGAGTACGGTCCAGAGATGATGACAACCGCTGTAAGAACGGTGATGCTCAATACGCTTGATCAATTGTGGAAGGAACATTTACATAGGTTAGATCACCTGAGAACAGGGATCAACCTCAGAGCATATGCACAAAAAGATCCGCTGCATGAGTACCAAATGGAGGCCTTTGAGTTGTTTAAAAGCATGCTAGATACATATAGCGTTTTATCAGTGCAAAGGTTGGCACATATTGAGATTTCCACAGAGCGCGTTGACGGAGGAACGTTAAGTCTTGATGGTAAGCCTAGCAGCCAAAGCTTAGAGACTGATGGTGAAGTGAACACTTCAAATTCAAAGATGGTGAACCAAAGGGTGCCAAGGAATTCACAATGTCCTTGTGGCTCAGGTAAGAAATACAAGCACTGCCACGGTTTGCAGGGATTTTCTAGTGTTGGTTCTACTAAACGGGATGGTGAGTGATATAATACCAGCTCTCATTTTTAAATGATTCAAAACGGATTTTGTGAAACTCGGCTCTGCGCATGTATTTCAATACGCTTACGAAGCCTCATCCTCAAATCCATTTGCCTGATTTAATCTGAAATTTGGTATAAGTGGTGCCGCTACCAAGAATCGAACTTGGGATTGATGATTACGAATCAACTGTTATGCCCCTTAACTATAGCGGCTTCTGACTACTGTATATCATTAATATAAATTTCGCTCCGGAGCAAACAATTTTCGTAGAGGACCAAGAGCAATTATAGATAATGGGTTAACAGATATCTTTGGATCGTCTTGAAGACCACCATCTACAGTAAAGCTTGTCGCTATGAAGTTTGTCCCCCAAAACGGTAATGCACTCATCAGTGAATTGATGATGTTGGCAGGCACAAGCAATCCAGACATTTTAAGCTTTTGGGTTTTAAAGTCAATTTTACCGCTAATTCTTATCATGAGTGTAGGCCCATTTTGAGTGCAATCATCAAAAACTATTGCGTTGTTAAGATACTTAAAATTGCAGGCCAGCTTGTCAAAAAATATACCTTTGCCCTGCAACATGTTAAATATACCAGTTGCAGTGGTAATGGAAGTTAATGACAAAAGCTTGGCAAATGCAGGCGCATTTTTAATTGTGTATTTGGTGATTTGAAGGTTGGCATTGATATTGTACTGCATATCGTACGTGCCAAATAGTTTCAAAGCTCCACCTGCAATATTGGATGATATTCCAAGAGCCTGTAATAGACGACCTGCATTACCAGAGCTGATAGTAAAAGATGGATAATGCCCAGTGAGTTGAACAGTCTCACCACTACCAAATTTTGCACTACTTTCAATTTTTTTGAATCCCGTTCGATCAGATTGTGCCAAAAACAGAAAGTTGTATAGCATTGTATCGTTTTTAAGCTTTAATGCAGGTATTTTGACATTAATAGTCAATGGTTTGCCATTTGTGTCTGAGTTTTGAAATAATCGACCAAAGTTTACTGTTGCTAAGTTAACAACGTTTCCAGCTACGTTTAGTGTTCTATCTGTGTCGCTTTCAAAATAACTAAATTCAAAGGTGCTATTGTTGATAGAGCTGTCTTTAGATCTTAACTCTCTAAGGGTCAGATTTCTATCAACTGTACCGATCCCATTGCTTGTAAATTGTCCTAGTGCAAGCTGATATTGCTTTATTAGATACTCTGTTTGTCCGTTCTGGTCGATCTGCTCTTTTACCGTTAAGCTAAGTGAACTTGGTTGACCTGTTTTCTTAGGTATACCAAGTCCCGGTATATCTATGTGATTTTTCTTTAGATCAAACTTCAGGTCCAATTCCAAACGTTCTTCGTGATCCATTCTAGCAGTTGCTTCAAAACTGATAGTATTACCCAATATGACGGTTGGTACTTTATATCCAGCTTTTAGTAGCGCTGCTTTTGAATGGGTCATAGGTCCCGTTTGTACAGTTGTCATACCATCTTTTGCTGAAGACGTGATATTAGATTTGTGAGCAATTGTAACTGGAAACAGTCCTTCATATAATCCAGTACCAGTCAGGTTTACCGTTCCATTGGTATACTGTACGTCAAATTTACCATTCGATATTGTAAACCTGTCATACAGCTTGCTTACCTTGACGTTCTCCAATGTAGATTGCACGTCGATCACAAAATCTTCTATTGCAAGATCATCCTTGTGTAATGGTACAGTAAGCCTAACCAAGGACTGTGCTGCACCACTGAAGTCATGTAGCCTTTTGTTATCCGCTTCAGCATAGGAAAAAGCCAGATCTACTGCGTCTTGGACAGGGCCACTCATCGATCCTTCAAGAGTCAGTACAGGAGATTTAGTAAGACTGGTAATATCAACTTTAAAATCCTTCAAGGAAGACTGCAGTACATTCGCACTGGACACGTTGATGCTTACTTTCTCTTCTGTAATATTGATATCTCCGGTGATCCCCTGTATTGAAGGTCCATGAGTAGGAATTTGTAAAGTTGCTTGCTGTATTGGAATGACCACAGAAAGCCGGCCTGCTGAGGTATTTGTAGTACCAATATGAGCTACACCATCAATAGTGATTGCGTCTGTATTGATCGCCTTCACGTATTCTTTTAGCCAGGATCTGATGTTTGTACCAAGATCAATAGGCCAAAAGTTAAATACATCCTCCAATATAAGCGGGCTCATATTGCACTTAAAAAATACAACACCATTTGTAATGCTAGCGTTCCCGGTTATGGACTTTGTACCCCTTGTGATATTCATGTTGGTAATATGGGATGTGCCATTCTCTGAGTGCTGGTAGTCTACTGTGATCTCGTCCAAATTGACGGGCTCACTCATTCTGTTTTTGGACTGTATGGTAATGTTTTTACCAAGTATGTGAACATCACAGTTTTTAATAGAAGCCCCAGCACTACAAGAACCATGAACCAACAAATCAAAACTAAATTTAGCATGTTGAATATCAGAAAAGACGTCTTGATCAACGCCAAACATTGCATAGTTAAAAGCTTTGATAGTCATAGAAAACTTGTAGCGCTTTGATTTCGAATCATAACTCAAATTTATAACAACTGGGTTTTGATCGATCCTACAACGCACGTCGATGTTAAGCTCTTTTGAATCTCCTGACACAGGGGACAGGGCAAAATGACTAAGCTGTACAATACGATGCTGACCAAAAGCAGGAATAGTGATCGTAATGTCGCTTAAAATGTCTTCAAGGTGCTTGTGATTTAAACTGTCCTCTATAAAAAGATGTGAGAAAAGTGCGTTGATCGTACCACCATCACCCATATGTGTCGCCGCGTTAAAGTATTCCTCAGATAAAATAACGTTAACATTTACTAGCGAGTGTGTCGTAAAAGGTATAAGGCCTATCGGATCAAATCTGATACCTATTTCATTGACCAAAGTCGGGGCACCATTAAGAGAAAATTGAAGATCGGTAAGATTTAAAGCAATTTGATAGTAATTTGTTAGACCAATGCTCGTTTTGCCAACATTAATATCAAGATGATCGCATTTTTCCTTGATGATCTGAACAAGATGTCTAGAAATGACTTTGGCAATCAATGAATCAAATTTCGGTCCGGTAGCTAGCCATGCATAACCACACACCACTGCTATAAGCACGACGGCAAGTGTGTACAATGCCGCTGTTTTGACAAATTTTAACATCCTGTGTACCAAAGCATAAAACGCAATATGTTAACCTAAGATCAAGTCGACTTTAATTACAATTAATACTCTCTATTGCTTACAAAATGAGCCAATTCTCTTAGAAGGGAAGCGTCGTCATTAAAAATTTCAACACATTTCACTCCTTCTGTAATCATTTGCTGCCCATATTGTATCAATCTTTCTTGTTCAAGACTTGACGTCTCGTTTTCAGCGACATTCTTTTGACCGTCAAGCACATCATCCCTAATTTGAAATGCTATACCAACGTTCACGCCGTATTGTCTTAGAGCCTTTCTGACGATCATGTCAGCTTGACTGATTATAGCACCAGCTTCACATGATATTCCAAATAACTGTGCAGTTTTCATGTTTTGAAGCCTTATTTTGCTGTTAAAGTCTAAATTTATACTTTGTGCACTTAGGTCAATTGCTTGTCCGCCTATCATTCCTTTACAACCTATTGCTTGCGCAACTAATTGAACTAGTTCTGCTCTGACTTGCCCGTCATGATGAGTAGCTTGATCCGCAAGCACCTCAAAAGCGTATGTCAGCAAACCATCTCCTGCAAGTATAGCTGTTGCTTCGCCAAACTTGTTGTGACAACTTGGTATGCCACGTCTATAATCATCATTGTCAAGAGCAGGTAGATCGTCGTGTATCAATGAGTATGTATGAATCAACTCGATGGCAGATGCAACACGCAACGCATAGGGCATGTGACCGTTGCAAATGGTGGCGCTTGTTAGCGTCAAGAACGGGCGTATTCTTTTGCCAGGAGAAAGAGCTGAATACCTCATGGCTTCAAGTAGAGAGTCCTCTTCTAACCCTTGAGGTACAGGCAGTATCTCACTTAAGCATTCTTGCAACAGTGCGGCAGTTTCCAACATTTTTTGTTTGAGAAGAGAATGTGACATAGTGCTTTAAAATATTGGTACAATTGGTAATGTATAACAGCTATTTAAAGCGCTGAAAATGTTTTTATTAACTAATCAAAGATACTTCAAACAAAATATGGTATAGTGTTTGAGGTAGAACTATATGAACGCTGTAAAAATGTCCGATATCGTAGATAAAATAAAGGATGCGCTTCATCTATCCGGATACGTTTCAAGGAAAGTACGCTTATCCAAAAAAAAAAACGGAGCTTTCCTCGGGCTATGCCCGTTCCATGGAGAGAAAACACCATCGTTTCACGTGAATGATGAAAAGGGTGTGTACTATTGCTTTGGGTGCCAAGCACACGGCGATATATTTGAATACGTGATGCGCTCGGAAAATGTCTCGTTTAAGGATGCACTGGAGTTACTTGCTGATGCGGCTGGAATTAAAATACCAAAAAATGGAGATGATAAAGCTCAAGAGGTATACAAGCAGTTTACTTCAATTTACGAAATAGTCGCCAACTACTATCGTAGAAAGCTGACAAGCGTGGAAGGCAAAAATGCATTAAAATACCTCAAAGGAAGAAACTTGAGTCCTGCAACAATTGAAGAATATGGTCTTGGGTATGCACCTAATAGTGCTAATGAGCTTCTAAGCATTTTGCGGGAGCAATTTAGCGAAGAGGATATCATGTCTTCAAAGATACTGATCGAGGGCACGTATGGCATCTATAATCAGTTTAGAAACAGAGTGATCTTTCCGATATTTAGCAGGCAAGGTGCGGTCATTGCATTTGGGGGCCGATCTTTGGATGATACAATGCCCAAATATCTGAACTCACCAGAGACGCCAATTTTTGCAAAGAGTCAGGTTCTATATGGCTTAAATTTCGCAAAACAACATATCACAAAAGAAAGAAAGGTACTGATAGTTGAAGGGTATATGGATGTTCTGGCATTAGCGAATGTTGGTATACTAAACGCTGTAGCTCCATTGGGCACCGCATTGGGTGCTGCACACATCAATATGCTCTGGAGGATAGTTGATTGCCCCACCATTTGTTTAGACAATGACGAAGCTGGTCAAAGGGCAATGGTTAGAATCGCTGAAGAGATACTGCCTCACTTAAGAGAAAACAAAACATTGGAGTTTGTGTTACTGAGTGGCGGCAAAGATCCTGATGAGATAGTAACAAAGCGTGGGCAGGGATATTTTCAATCCATCTGTGCTACAGCCGTACCACTCTCCCAACTAATATTTGATCACGAAGTGAGGACGTCATCATTCACCACACCAGAAGGATATGCTAGCCTTAAAAAAAGATTGAACAAATACTCCGATAGCATAGTCGATAGGGACATCAAGAATGCTTACAGGCGTTTCTTTAGCAATAAACACTACGAATTATCACTGTTCAAAAAAAACATTAAATACGATCTAAAAGAGAGGAGGGGAGTAGGGATCATCAACCTTACCAAACTCTCTTTTGCAGAGCAAGTCAGTGTGATGAGAGTGTTAGAAGAATTGAAAAACGCTCCGGAGCTGTTATATGATGACGCGATATACAATTTACTCTATACTGTGTCTATAGAATCTGATTGCCTTGACAGTCTTAGGGGGCTAATATTAGACTTAAAAGTGGCGGGAAATAATAACCAAGAAGTTGCTCAGATTACTATTTCAAAGATGCTTCAAAAATATTATGAAGAAAACAGTGAAGTGGTGTTGTACAGAAATAGTCATTGTGCTGAATATGTGGAGCCCAACATGGAGAGCGCCGATAGGATCAAGAGGGAAATAAAAGTATTGCTCTTGCACCTTTTGCGTCCAGAAATAAACAGAATATCTGAATTATTAATTGCAAAGTGCGACAACGAAACATATAAATATTTAAATAAGCTAAAATGCTATGAAATGGAATTGCAAAAAGAGCTAGGCATACACACAATACACGAACTCATAACAGTATAGAAAGATGTCAAATATTAAAAAGAAGTCAAAGGAACCTCAGCCATCTGTACCTCAGAACGTTGAGGCGCTTTTAAAGAAAGGACAGGCCACAGGGTCGATTACCTATGAACAGCTTAACAGGGTAATAGGAGCAGATGCAGATCTTGAGAAAATTGAGGATGCCTTGTCATGTTTTGATGAAGCCGGTGTTGTCTTGACAGAGGCTACAGAAGAGCTAGAAGACCCGTTCTTTGGTCAATCTACATACGAGGATGTTGAAGAAGAGGAAGAAGAAGTACTGAAAAGCGACGATCCAGTTCGAATGTATTTAAAAGAGATGGGCAATGTTCAGCTTCTTTCTCGTGAAAAGGAAGTAGAGATAGCTAAAAAGATAGAGACCGGCAGAAACAAGATGATGACGTACTTATGTCAGACGTCACATGCTCTCAAAACGTTTGCTTCTTGGTATGACAACTTAAGCAATGAAACTATGCTTTTAAGGGATGTCATAGATCTTGATGCTACGTATGCCAAGGAATTTGGGCAGGATGTATTTACGGAGGAGAAGATTAGAAACGCGGCTTTCACTAATCTGGTAGACAAGGAGTCGGTAGTTGAAGGTCATGAAGACGAAGAAAAAGCGCCAGGTGATCCAGGGGATGAAAGGGCAGAGTCCGATGAGAGCCTATCGATACTGGGTATGGAAATGGCCTTAAGGCCTAAGATGATGGATCTCTTAGGTAGAATTGCACAGCTTGCTGGTCATATTATCAATATTCAGCAGGATAAGCTTATAGGAGCCTTAGAAGATCAGAGGGTAAGTGCAGAGATTGAAAAAAGATACAACAAGCTGAACAGTGACTTGTCAAAGCTTATTCAGGAGATCCTGTTTAATGAGACACAGATCGATAACATATTGCAGGGGCTTTATTCTACTAATAAAAGGCTGATCGCTATTGAATCTGAGCTACTTTCAGTAGTGGATAGACGTAAAGTAAATCGTGCTCTTTTTTTGGGTAAGTATCAAAATAATGAGCTAAGCTTAAGATTCCTTGAAAACATGAAAAATGCCAAGGAAAAGGTCTTAAGAGATTTCTACGCAAATGAAAAAGACAGGCTAACTGAACTGCAACAAGAACTTATAGGACTTGCAAAGGAAATCGGCTTAGACATCGCAACATTTAAGTACTTGATTGCAGAAGTACAGCGTGGTGAAAGGCTTGCTACTAAGGCTAAAAAAGAGATGATAGAAGCAAATTTGAGGCTTGTTATCTCAATTGCAAAGAAATACGCCAACAGAGGTTTACAGTTTCTTGATTTAATTCAGGAGGGTAACATCGGATTAATGAAAGCTGTAGATAAGTTTGAATACAGGCGTGGATACAAATTTTCTACTTATGCAACATGGTGGGTAAGGCAGGCGATCACTCGTTCCATAGCTGATCAAGCTAGAACCATCCGTATACCTGTCCACATGATTGAAACGATTAATAAGATATTAAGGACTTCGCGTCAGATCATGCACGACATAGGTAGAGAGCCAATTCCTGAGGAGATCGCAAATAAGCTTAACATGCCGGTTGATAAAGTAAGGAAAATTTTAAAGATTGCAAAGGAGCCTATGAGCCTTGAAAACAAGGTGGGGGACGACGAAGGCAGTATACTAGGCGACTTTATTGAGGATAAAAACGCTATACAGCCTTTGGATGCGGCGATATTAAATAACTTACGTGAAGTGACCACACGAGTTCTTTCAACGTTGACAGCAAGAGAAGAAAGGGTCTTAAGAATGCGGTTTGGTATCGGTATGAACACGGACCATACTCTTGAGGAAGTGGGACAACAGTTTAAAGTAACACGAGAACGTATTAGACAAATTGAGGCAAAGGCGATTAGAAAGCTCCGTCATCCAAGCAGAGCAAAAAAATTAAAGGGCTTTTCATCTGTGATGTAGTGTTAGGTGGTCCAAATCCCTCCTGTCGTCATTTAGGTCCATCTGCAACACACTCTTTACATCATTTCTGACGCCGCCTTGTGTCAAATCGTGGTAACTATTAATTTATAGGCTTGAATATAAATATGGTTGGAGAGATAGAGGACGTTAATTTAGAAAGCTTAAAGAAGGCACATATGACTTTAAAGAGGTTCATAGGAAGTGCCAGCACAGAAATAGAAAAAGCAGGGGTTGTGCAAGCATTTGAGTTTTGTTATGAGTTGGCGTGGAAGACCATAAAGAGATTTCTTTTCAATGAAGGTATAATGGTCAGTTCTCCTAGAGAAAGTTTCAGAGAAGCTGGTCGGAATGGACTGATAGAAAATGTAAGGATATGGCTTGATTTTATCATCATAAGAAACAAAACTGTTCACACTTATAATGAGGTTGTTTTAAAGGAGATAGTAGATATTGCGCCAATTTTTGAACAAGAATTAAATAAATTAATAGAAAAGTTGGAAAATAAGATTCGTAATGAACAATAAGATTGTTATAGACGAAAACGATAGGAAGGTATTGTTAGACATCTTTTCAAAATATCCTTATCGATTTTATGTATACGGCTCTCGTGTTAAAGGATGCTCTAGGAGATACTCCGATATTGATATTTGTTACTTTGACGATATTCCTTCTATAGAGTTATTTGAAATAAAAGAGGCGCTAGAAGAATCTAATCTTACAATTAAAGTGGACCTACTACCGGTATCTGAGTTAAGTAGCAAATTTTTTAAAGCAATAGAAAAAGATTTGATAGAGATGAAGCTATAGTCCCTATAAATACGCTATAGGACTTTCTAGCAGTGTTAGGGTAGGTCTGTATGATTCTTTTTATTCCTTAAGTTTACCATAACTCTTTATAAATTGAGCTTTATATAGCGTCAAAGCTTTGTTGGCTCTATTTGTAGAAGCGTTATTCCTTTTTTATTATCAGATTTACAGGCTGTGAAAATAGAAATAAAAATAAGAATCAAGATAAAGATAAAAACAAATAGAGATCAAAATATAAAGATAAGGACACAAATGGTAACCACAAAAGCAACGAAATGAAGGTGACGGTCTTGTGTGTCCCTTGTTGTGTGGCTAAACAGTGAAAATGTCTGAAGACTTAAAGATGATTAGCAGATCTTCAGCAGATCGTGAATGTGTATGATGCCAATTGGCTTGTGTTCCCCATTGACTATGAACAGGTTGGTGATACAGCGCTTGTTCATTATAGCTAACGCTTCAAATGCCAGCATATCCTTTGTCACGACGACCGGTTTTGTTGTCATTACAGACGTAACGCTTGTATTACTAATGTCAACACTTACCACATGCCTTCTTAAGTCACCATCTGTAATGATCCCAATCAGTACAGATCTTGAATCTATAACACCAACGCACCCAAACCGCTTGCTTGTAATCATTAAGATTGCATCTAGCACAGTGCTGGAATCAGAAATGATCGGAATTTCATTTTCCGTATGCATAACATCCTCCAATTTCAGCAGTTTCAATGCCAAACTTCCAACCGGGTGTAATATCTGATAATCCGAGATCGTAAATTGTCTCTTTTTATGTAAAGCAACCGCTATAGCATCTCCATAAACCATCATCATGGTAGTAGAGGTAGTAGGCGCAGAGATATCAGAAGCTTCTGGTATGTCTGGCAGTACTACCTTGAAGGTGCTAGCCTCTATGAGAGCAGATTTTTCTTTTCTGGAGATTCCTATAATCTCTATCATCTGCCTCTTACAGTAATTGACGATCACTGATAATTCAGACGTTTCACCAGAGTTTGACAGCAATAGGACTATATCCTGCTTTGTGATCATTCCAAGATCGCCGTGACCAGCCTCAGCCGGATGTATATAGATAGATGGAGTGCCTGTTGAGGATAATGTGGATGATATCTTTCTGGCGATATGCCCACTCTTCCCCATGCCGCTCACTATTACTCTGCCACGAATTTTCAAGATTGCGTTGACTATTTCAGCAAAGGTATCATCCAGACAAGACGTTAGAGACTGCAACCCCTTGATCTCAGTCTCTATAACAAAGCGCCCAATATCTCTCAAATCTTTTATTTCTTGAGCTTTGTTGCCGGTATGATCTTGCATAAATATGTGTTGGTTCTCGTAGCGTTGGAATTTGTACCGAACTAAGTAGTAGTTAGTTCATGATCGACAAGATGCTCTATACCACACTGTTGAAAGATATCCAACTTTTAATCTGATTTAAAAGCACTTTTGAGCGCTTTTGCAACCTCATCAGATACAAAATGTGATAAATCTTGTCCGTGGAACCTCGCAATCTCCTTAACCCAGCTAGATGAAATGAAATGGCAATTCGCTGTTGCTGGTAACAAGATGGTCTCAAGGTCCGCACAAAGCTTCCGATTGATGTAAGAAAGTTGAAATTCGTACTCAAAATCCGAAAAAGCTCTCAGCCCCCTTATAATCGTGTGCGCATTCTCACTACGAGCAAAATCAACCAATAAGCCTTCAAATGGCTTTACAATCACATTGGGAAGTTGCAATCTTTCAATCTCGTTGGCTATAAAATTGACCCTTTCTGTGACGGAGAAAAGTACATTTTTTTTACCACCTTCAGATGCAACACCAACGATAATTGTATGAAAAATTTTTGCAGAACGGACGATAATATCAGTATGACCACAAGTAATGGGATCAAAAGTACCAGGATATATCGCTATCGTTTGATTTGAATTTTTCACAAAAGCTATAACTTTTTAAGCGCGTTTATGATCAGAGTATACAGTAAGAATGTACCGATTAGAAGCACATATTTATCGCTTGCAAATAGTGCTACCGAGGTCAAGTGTAGCGTCATTAGTGTCCTGTGGAACCTCCTTCTCAAAAGAACAATAATAGTTTCCATCCTCGTCATACACTTTTGCATCTATGTTGGTGATATTTTGAACGTCAGACACGTATACTTTGCCATCAAATCCTGTGTAATTATCATCGCTCAGTCCTTTGATCTTGAGCACATAATTGACAGGAACTGGCTCTTGGTGTTCATTAGATAATGTTAGCATTACGCTTTTAGATCGCTGTATATCAAACTTTGCTACTATTCCAGACTTCCATTTAGGTTTTAGTAAAAGCTTGACGTCTGTAAAATTCGCGTCTAAAGGCAGCTCCGACTGCTCCAATTTGACCTCAGAGTCTGTATATGGTGTGACATTCGGTACAAGTACTAGCCCTTTTGAGTTTGTCTTTCCAATAATGTTGTTGTTATAGTACACCGAGACATTGGGTATGTTACCAACCTTCACTAGCGCTATGCTGTTTGTTATTTGCGGTGTCATAAAGAAGGATCGACCTATTCCAACGATTCCCCCTGATACACCTATCTCCTGAGCTTCCCTTCTTCCGGAGCTATGTGATTTTATGTAACCGTTCCCGACTCTAGTAGTTTTCGCGATTTCAATGTGATGAGACCTAGTTTGATGACCTCTGGAGACATCAAGCCTATATGAAGTACCAAACACGGCATTTGGACTGTATGATATGCTGAGGTCCCTAGTCTTTGACTTACCTGTGCGTGATTGACTCAATGAAATGCTGTAATGATCTAGCAACGCTGACATGCTCAGAAGATAATAGCTGCCGCTACGACCCTTATGGGGATAGTTTCTGCCAACATTCAAGCGTAGAGATAAATTAGAGGTTATAGAACGCTCGTATGCTCCGGTAAGCATTCTAGTTACTGTTTTATCGCTTCCAATAGAGGAGGAAAAGCCCACGAAAAACTGTCCTAACTTAGAATTAGAGTAGTTAATGCCGGTTTGTGATGTAAATCTATTGCCAGCTTTTGTGTTTTTCGGATCATAGCTATAAATGTCTGTAAATTTCTTACCTCGCATGTTGATTGTTGTGTTGAGACCAACATTTTTATCACCATAGCTATATCCAAGTGAAAATAAATAAGCCTGTGATGGGTTGCGTAGATTTGCCGCAATAGAATTCGAAACTATGCCTATATTGCCTAGCTTGATGTAGTTCGTCATACCTAAAGATGCTCTGTTCTGTATGGACTCCCAGTGTACTCTTGTAGTGAGATAGTCTGTGATACCACGTCCATAATCCAAGTTAGTAATAAGATTGCGATAACCGTCGTTGCTTAAAGTAAAATGTTGCCTCTGCATTCCTGTTTCAAAGGAATATTCAGATAATCCAGGTCTTAGCAACATGGGAGAGTTGTAGTATGGCACCACTATTGTTTCTGTTCTTCCAGATATGTCCTTTGTTTTGATGATAAGCTCACCTTTACCAGTGGTTATAGGTAGATTATCCACAAAGAAATCCCCAGTTTTCACAGAGGTTTGGTACACCTGAAAAGCATCATTGTACACATCAAGTGTAGTGGGTAGGGAGGCGCTTCCTCTAAAGTTTAGCAATGGGTATTTTATGAAACCAGGCTTGATTTCAAAATTGGTTGCGTATTGTATACCAGCAAAACGTGAGCTACCAGACCAATCAGCTGGTTTTGTAACGCTGTCACCTATTCTTAGTCTGCCCATATTGACTTCGTTATCAAAAGTCCAATTTGTTTCAAGCCTTGCAATGTCCTTATTGGTGTATCGATCCTGTGTGCCCCCTGATTTTGGATTATCTATTCTTTTCTTGTATAGGAAGTTTGTTGTAAATGTACCCGTAGGTGTGAAATAGTTAAACTCAGGTATACCACTGATGTATGACATCTCTTTGCTTCTAGAGAGTGTAGCATCATAGTTTAAAAAGAAACCGCGCGCATTATATGTTGCTTGAGCTGGCCTCTTTTCCTTGTCCTCTTCATCACCTGTAGTGTCTTCGTTCACAGCTGCGTCCATACGTTGTGATTGCATTGCAGACGCTGGAAAGTCAATTGACAACAACAGGTTATCTCTGTCTAGTTTACTTTTGACCTGACCTAATGTGTGAATGTTTAAATATTCTTCGTCACCTATTGTTTTTACCCTACCGCTTTGTAAAAATTCGGGCCTTACATCGCACTGAGATAAGACAGTTTTAGGGACGTAGATGTTCTGATCAGCACCGTCTGTAAAAATGTGGACGATCTCTTCTAAAGGATCTTCATGATTGACTTGTAGGGAGACTAGAAACTCTACAAGCTCTTCCTCTGCTGCGAAGCAACGAGTTGAGCCGCAAATGAGTAAAATGAGCAGTAAAAAGACAGAAGATAAGCATGACAACCCCTCGCGTATATTGTACACACTTATCTCCCCCAAGCAAGTGTTGAATTTTTACTGACTTTGTGGTGTGATTACTTTGCCTGTCTTTCTTTAGGTGTTTCTCCTACTGCTGTATTGGTACTTTTATGTATTATGTTTACAGTACCTGAAACAGGGTTGGTGTTATTTGCTGGTTTTTCTACAGAGTGCTCTATAGTTTCACCAGGAAATACGTACTTCCCTATAGGATGCTCAGTTTTTTGATCTTGTTCATCAGCTAGATGTACCGATGAAATAACAGCGTGTTGGTTGTGTGAGTTTTCACACTTGATATTTACGTGCTGATCACCGTGATCAAGATCGCAATCCACCTTTCCATCTGAATGTACATTAGGTTCAATAAAGATAGGTACGTTAAATGTCGTGCCCATTTGTACTGCACTACCTTTTATATTTTTCTTGGCAGGCAACTCTTTAATGAAAAGTCTATATGCTTTTTCTGTTGCTCCACGGACGTTGTTTTTTAGTCCGACTCGAACCATTTGAGACTTACCAGGTTTGATATTAAACATCAGTGGCGTGATGATCAGATCGCTTGTGTTTTCCATCTTGTCTTTGCCTTTTTCTTTGTTCCAACTGTAAAGTTTAAGCTGAAAATTTGTGTCTGTATCGCCACTATTTGTGATAGTTATTGCTCCTACCTTTTCGTCGGGTTTGACGTATAGCTTGACAGGAGATATTGAGAAGTTTGCAAGGGCCACGGATGGTACAATCGCTGCCATCAACAGCACATTTGAGTATAAGAAATTCTTTGTCATCATTTTTTCCTTTAAAATAAATTAGTTAAAAGCTGAGAGTAACTGTGATTGTATCAGCATATGAACCTACAGGGGGTTTCTGACCTGCTGCAATTACACCGTATACAGGAATGGATGTCTCTCCACCCAAACTGGCGTCCTTAGTCTTTACATACCCGTCAGCGTCTGATCCAAATCGACTTTGCTTAGAGGCATCACTGTACAATTCATAAAGAATATAACCCTTAGGATTGGCCCCTTCCTTTACCATTCTACGCTGCGTGCCGTCACTGTTTTGACCATTGTCTAGATCGATCGTATACTCCGTTCCAGCATTGCAAGTGGCGGTGATCGTCCCCTCAGTCTGAACCTCCTGCCCAGTATACGAAGCAAAAGATAGCGTGCCATTTGTAGCCAATGTGCATGCTGCTTCGACGTTTGTAGTTACTACTAACTTTTGTGTCAGTGTTTTATTGCCAGCATAAGCGACATTATATGTCATCAACACTGCTGCGCTCCCAAGCGATAAAATCCTGCAAAGTTGCGATAATTTACTAATAGATCCTGTAAATATCATATTTTCCTCCCTATTAATTATTTAGTTGGTTATTTAACCCACTAATATCATGCTACTTAATGGCCCTTGATTTTGCAAGGAATTGTTTGGTGGTTTTGAATGTTGTGAATCCAATACATACCAAAAATACAAAGGAATTTGAAATTTTTCAGCTTGACTGATTTACACCAAAAGGTATCATGGGCCTACAGTCAAAAAACTTATAAAACAAAATGTTCCGTCGAACACTCGTGCAATCGCTACTGTTACTGGTTCTAGTATCTGGCTGCACTAACACGAATTATAAGTCCGCATCTCAGAAAAATACTTGTATACCTATACAAGACTTAGCTTCTATTCCACAAGATCCTGCTTATGTGGCAGAGTTTGCACCATCTGCGCCCGAACTTATAAAAGGTGGAGATGTGCGTTCGTATAACTCATTCATATTATCCCCTTGGGAGAAAAGCGCATCTACTGTCACTCCAGATACTCAAAGAGCTTTTGAATATCCTCTGAGCGATTGTTACAGAGAAAATTTGTGCAAATATACCAACCCTGACTTTGCTGAATCGCTTAAGTTAAATGCAAATTTCGGTGCCATTAATACTGCAAAAGCGAGAGGTATCGTTGTATCTCATGCAAATCTAAGGAAGATGCCAACAGACTTTCCTTGCTTCTACGACAGTCAGAGCGGAGGGCAGGGCTATCCATTTGATAATCTTCAAAATAGCTTGATATATGCTGGCACTCCAGTGTTCATAAGCCACTTTTCAAAAGACAAGGCTTGGGCTTTGGTTGAGTCTCCTTACAGTGAGGCTGGGTTTGTCAAGGTATCTGAAATCGCAATCGTTGATCAACAAGCATTTGATAGAGTCAGTAACCTAGACATCGCAGTGATTTCCTCAGACCAGGTTCCTCTGTATAGTGGCACAAGGCAATTTTGGAGTTATTCAAGAGTTGGAATGGTGCTGTTTGTAGAAAAGGACATGAACACTTACTACAAGGCTCTGTTGCCTGTAAGGGCTGAAAACGGTTTTGTGAGCTGGCATAGCATTAATTTGTCCAAACAAATTTCCTCAACAGATGCGATGGGATTCACTTCAGAAAATCTGAAAAAACTGATAAACGTGCTCCTATCACAGCACTATGGTTGGGGCGGTTACATGGTAAATAGGGACTGTTCTTCACTAGTGAGAGACTACTTCAGTGTTTTCAGAATTCCGTTGCCTAGAAACTCTTTTGGACAAAGCAAAGAGGGGAAGGTCGTCGATCTTGCCAACATGAGTCTAAAAGCAAAACGACAAGCGATAATAAAGCATGGCGTACCTTTTAGAACGATATTGTATCGCCCTGGTCACATTGGAATATACCTAGGCTACAAGGACGGCAAGATATTGATGTTACAGAGCGTGTGGGGTAACCACATAAGAAGGGCACATGGAAGAAACATCATTGGTCGCACAGTGATTTCAAGTGTGGAATATGGACAAGAGCTTAAAGAGGTTGACAAGGAATCGTTGTTTTTGAACCTTGTCTCATCAATGAGTGTACTATAGTATCAATTTTCAAGTGACTTATGCAAAAAGATGTTGAAATATTGAGATCAAAAGCTGACGAGACCTTCCGTGTCACTGTTTCAGCCATAGAGCAGATCATATATGAACCGTTTCAAGTTTTGGATCACGGTTTTGTTAGAGTGATAGACTATATGGGAGATGATGCCGCAATTGTCCAAGCAGCAAGAGTATCATACGGACGGGGAACCAAAAAGACAACCGAAGATCAAGCGCTAATCAACTACCTCATGAGGCACGCTCACACCACTCCATTTGAGATGTGTGAAATCAAGTTGCATGTCAAGTTGCCTATATTTGTTGCTAGACAATGGTTGAGACATCGCACTGCAAGCGTCAATGAGTATTCTGCCCGATATTCAATACTTGATAAAGAGTTCTACGTGCCTGCACAAGAGAATTTAGCTGCACAGTCTACTTCAAATAAGCAGGGGAGGGCAGGAACTCTCAGCGGGGAGGAGGCAAGGCGTGTCCTAGACATTTTTAAAAATGACTCTCAGCAGTGTTATAACCATTATGTTGAGATGATGAATATAGACGACGTGTCTGGAGATGTTATTGATGAAGACCGCAGCGGGCTTACAAGAGAGTTAGCTAGAATTAATTTGCCTGTCAGTTCTTATACCCAGCTGTATTGGAAGATAGATTTGCACAATTTGCTACATTTCCTACGGCTTAGAAGCGCTCCTGGTGCCCAGTATGAAATTAGAGAATACGCAAAGGTAATATTGGACATAGTCAAAAAATGGGTGCCGTTTACATACGATGCCTTTGTAAACTACAAGCTAAATGCGGCAACGATTTCAGCGAATGGATTAGAGGTGATACGGAGAATGTTGAGAGGAGAGAATGTATCGGAGCTGAACAGCGGCCTGTCTAAGAGAGAGTGGTCTGAACTAATGGCACAAATAGGCATCTGAATTGCTATAATATTATATCAAGACCATCTCAGACTCTGAGGTCTTACGTAGTGGACTCAGTCATCACTTCTAAAAAAAACTTTATGCCTCTTGATTATCACGTATAATATGACTATATAAGAATCAGATGGTCTGTAACAAGAAAGAGGCGGTTTTATGTATCCATTGGCTCCTGTAGTTGCTTCTGAAGCGGGGTTAGTCAGATACCTTCGCGAGATTCAAAAATTTCCTATCCTTTCAGAGGAATTGGAAAGTTCATTGACTTGGAGATGGTATGAGCACGGCGATCTTAAGGCTGCTCATCAGTTGATTACAAGTCACCTGAGGCTAGTTGCGAAGATTGCACTTAAGTTCTCAGGCTATGGTTTGCCCGTTTTAGATATCATATCTGAAGGTAACCTTGGATTGATGAAAGCGGTTAAGAAATTTGATCCCAAATTGGGTAACAGATTTTCCACTTATGCAATATGGTGGATCAAAGCCTACATACAGGATTATATTTTGAAATGCTGGAATTCAGTCAAAGTTGGTACATCCGCAACAAAGAAAAGGTTGTTTTACAACTTAAATAAGATTAAAAACCGCTTGTTCTCTACTACGGGTCAAGCTCAAGAGATGTCTGAAGCTCAGATCCATACCGTTGCCAAAGAACTTGATGTCTCCAAAGAGGAAGTACTGGAGATGAATACGCTGATGCATAATCAGAGCGTATCTTTGAACGACCATGTATACGATGATGGCGAGAATAATACAGAATTGTTGGACCTTATACCCGACTCAGCGCCTAGTCAGGAGACCTTATTGCTTGAAAGAAATGACTTTCAACACAAGAGAGCTATCTTATCAAATGCGATATCAAGCTTGACAGAGCGGGAGCAGGACATACTACATGGCAGAATGCTAAATGAAAAGCCAGTCACATTAGACATCCTGAGCAATAAATATGGAATTTCTCCAGAGCGTGTTAGACAGATTGAGAAACGTGCGTTTGATAAGCTTAAGTCAGCAGTTTACGAGATGTATACTCCATCCATAAATTGACATCACCAAACTTGAGCTAGCTTATCAGCAACATAATTAGCGTTCCCTTTGTCTCACCTCTTTGCGTAGGGTTGGATAGGAAAGTACACAATATCGGCACTTTTCTCCTTCTATGTCGTGTATGTATGTTTTCCCTTCTGGACTTTTGCTGAGGCCTGGTGTAGTGTGATCGAATCTCTGAAACCTAGCAACACCTCTGAAGGCTAGAACGATCTCTGGAGCTAGCAACCAGTGGTACACATCCTTTGAGTGTTTCAAATTGACTGCATATATGTTGAAGTTTTCACAATTGTCATCGGAATGGTGGAACGAAGAAGGAAGCTTTAAGGCACTTCATCAGCTCAATCCACTAAGAATTGATTATATTCTAGATAAAATTGACTCACATATAATAAGCAGTTCTCACTCTACCAAAAACTCTACCAAAACAAGAAGAGACGTAAAGTGTATAGACATAGGTTGTGGGGGTGGTGTCTTATCTATACCCTTAGCAAAGGTTGGATTACAGGTTTTAGGTGTAGATCCTGGTAGCGCTAACATCGACGCCGCTTATCAATATCTTGACGCGTCTCAATTACAACATCTTTTAAATGAGAATCTCAGCTTTGAAGTTGCAACAGCTGAGCAGTTGCTGACCAAAGAAAGATATAAGCATAGCTTTGATGTTGTCATAGCTATGGAAGTGATAGAGCACGTTATGGATCCAAAGGAGTTTATAAGGGCCTGCATGGACCTATTAAAGCCCAATGGACTGCTCTTTGTATCCACGCTCAATAGAACACTGAAGTCTTACATATACGGTATTATTGGTGCAGAGTACATTTTGAGAGTAGTACCTCGTGGAACCCATGCTTGGGACAAATTTGTGAAACCATCTGAATTACAAAAATTTGGACAAAATGCTGGAGGGAGTGTTATGGATGTCACAGGAATTAAGTTAAATCCGTTTACAGGTATCGCATCGACATGTAACACACACGATATGAATTATATTATGTGCCTAGTTGCAGACCACCAGCCAAAATCGACGGCATGATAGCTCTGGATTGTGCATATTCTAATCATCCTATCAGCTATGATGTAGCAATGGACATAATGGACAATATTGTCCATGAAATCATTACACAAAACAGAACCAATACGATTTGGTTTCTAGAGCATCACCCAGTATATACAGCTGGTTTAAACGCACTTCCTCTAGACTTAATTGCACCAGTGTTTCCCGTATATAAAACCGACAGAGGTGGTAAATATACATATCATGGCCCCGGACAAAGAGTGGTATATATTATGGTGGACTTAAAACAGATATATCATACGCCAGATATACGTGATTTTATAGTGAGACTAGAAAGCGCAGTAATAGATACACTTATGGCATTTGAAGTACAAGCCAGTACTCAGGAAGGGATGATAGGTATATGGGCTACACACATGGGCCAACAACGCAAACTAGCTGCGATAGGCATGAGGGTAAAAAAGTGGGTGACGTACCATGGTATTGCAATCAATATTGCGCCCAACCTCTCACACTACAGCGGAATCATACCATGCGGCATTCACGACACCCCAATGACATCCCTTGAAGAAATGGGCTGCTACGTCCCAATGAAGCAATTTGACGATGCGTTTATACAGCGCTTTCAAAAAGCGTTCGAGTTTGAAATTAGCAGCAAATATGAGATCAAAGGCTCTTGCTCTTAACCCACTATCTCAACTGTGCTAAAGAAAAAGCCTATCTCAGTGTTTGCATTTTCTACAGAATCAGAACCGTGCACACAGTTTGCTTCTATATTCTCAGCCAAATCCCTTCGAATTGTACCTGGAGCAGCCTGTGCTGGATTGGTAGCTCCCATGACCTGACGGTTCACAGATACAGCATTGTCACCTTCCAATACCTGCACCACTACAGGTCCAGATGTCATGAATGTTACTAGTGAATCATAAAATGGCATGGCTTTATGTACAGCATAAAACTCCTTCGCCTGATCAACAGTCAAGCGTATGCGCTTTTGCGCTACGATCTTGAGGCCTGACTCTTCAAGCTTTTTATTGATTGCACCAGTAATACCTCTTCTTGTGGCATCTGGTTTGAGAATGGATAAAGTACGTTGTAAGTTCATAGTTAAATGCTCATTAAATTTATATGTTAAAAAGAATTTTGAGAAGGGGCCCTTCTAGTGCATGGACTCCAGGGATTGTCGCTGTCAGCACCTGCACAAGGGCTCTTCAAGTCATGAGAAGAAGAACTCCCACTACACGCGGCAAGCGCCAGACAAAATAACATCAAACATATAACATTTTTGAACTTCAACATGCGTCTCACCCTAGTTATTAGTTGATAACCTACCATCCGCTAGAACAAAACCAGTATGCAAAGCTTGGACCGCAGCATCCTTATATTTTGCTCTCACTAATACACTCACATTAATCTCTGATGTGGAAATAAGCAAAATATTTATACCTTCGACTGCCAGTATTTCAAACATTTTTTGCGCAACACCAGCATGAGACCTCATGCCTATGCCTATGATTGATACTTTTACCACATCTTCGTCTATTGTCATGCTATTTTGATTTATGCTTTGTGACTTTAACAATTCCAAACTTTTTGGTAAATCAAATTTAGCGATGGTAAAAGTAATATCTACTAGCTCATTACGAGGCATGTTTTGTACAACCAAGTCGATGTTGATGTTAGCCTCCTGAAAAGGTTTAAAAAGGTTGGCAGTGACATTTGGAATAGCTGGTAGTGCATATACAGTTATGCTCACTGTGTTGTCTACAGACGATATACCTGTGATTTCATACTGTTCCATTATTTCCTCTTCGTTAACTATCATAGTACCTGGGGTATCTTCAAAACTTGACAGCACTTGTATCTTCAAGTTGTGCTTCATAGCCATTTCAACACACCTGTGGTGTAATACTTTAGCACCAGAAGAGGCCATCTCCAACATCTCTTCAAATGCTATTTTATTTAATTTGTGAGCTTCTGGGACGATTCTAGGATCTGCTGTATACACGCCTGGCACGTCTGTGTATATGTCACACCTGTCTGCGTTTAAAGCTATTGCTAGAGCTGTAGCTGTTGTGTCTGAACCTCCTCTACCTAAAGTTGTAATGCGCTCACCGTGCGCCCCCTGAAAGCCAGCTATGACAGGCACCACATTATCTTGTAGCTCTTTCATTAATATTTCATTGTTGATGCTTACTATCTTGCTGTTACCAAAGTTGTTGGTTGTAACGATTGGTATCTGCCATCCAAGCCATGATCTAGCTCTTACACCACGGGCTTGAAGCGCAAGTGCAAGAAGGCCCGATGTAACCTGTTCGCCAGATGACAGTATCGTGTCATACTCTTCCATAGCTTCTGATGTTTGTAATGAAGAGAGCTCTCTGGCCTGTGTAACCAGGGAATCAGTGACCTTAGCCATGGCAGAAACCACCACGACTACAGTGTTGCCAAGTTGAAGCTCTTTTAGTACTATATTTGTGACGCTCTTGATCCTTTCAATCGAACCAACAGAAGTGCCACCAAACTTTTGTACTATTAGTGCCATGCTAAAACCACAAACGGAGTTCTACCCATTGTTGCAAGGTTTTGAGGACAACTCAAGAGAGAAGAGGTCGCTTGCAAGTTACGAAGCACAAATACTAAGATGGTTGATCTCATAGTCCGCTATTTTATCTACGCATCGTTTTCTTGAAATTGATGCATTTTCATTCCTATTGCGTGGTATCCGCTGTCAACGTGAATGATCTCACCAGTTACTCCGCTACTTAAATCACTCAGTAGATAAACAGCAGAATGGCCTACGTCCTGTAATGTCGTGTTTCTTCTAAGTGGAGCGTTTTCTTGGTTCCAATGTAGAGAATCTTTAAAACCTCCTATACCAGACGCTGCCAACGTTCTTATAGGACCAGAAGAGATACCATTAACTCTAATGTTATTTTTACCAAGGTCGTTGGCAATGTATCTCACGCTCGCCTCCAAAGCAGCCTTTGCAACACCCATGGTATTGTAGTTGGGTATCACCTTTTCAGCCCCATAATACGTGAGGGTTAAAATACTGCCTCCGTCTGACATGAACCTCGATGCGCTTCTTGCAGCTGCAACGAAAGAGTAACAAGAGATGTTCATAGTATTTAAAAAATTCTCGACGGTAGTATCAACGTATCTGCCCTTTAACTCGTTCTTATCAGAAAAGGCTATACCATGAACAACAAAGTCTAATCTACCCAATGCCTTGAAGGCGGCTTCAAATGCATCATCTATTGCAGATGGATTGGATACATCACAAAGCACAATCGGCGCTGAGTTTAAAGAGTGCGCCAGCGGTTCAATGCGTTTTTGTAGAGCCTCCCCTTGATAGGTGAAGCAGAGGGCCCCACCTTGAGCATGCACAGCCTCTGCTATACCCCAGCATATCGACTTGTCATTGGCAACACCCATGACAACACCTTTTTTGCCGTCTAACACACTGCCTCTCAAAAAAACACTAGACTCCAACATATAGTGTACCCTATTAAAGTTATTTAATTATTTCCCATACACCATCTGGCTGCCTACAAGCCTTACCGTAGGCCTGTTCTTTTTTAGCGCCTATTTGGACAACCTGTGTATACTCACGACAGTATCTACCATCTTCTTTATATGTTTTTGTTGGTGTGATACTGCCAGAAGCGTCTGTGTCTGGATTACGCCAAGTCGACTGCATACCCGTCTTGTTATTTTCTAAAGCTTTTGCCGCCGTCTGGTTGTGACGTATAGTATCTGCATCGTCCAATGACGAACCAATGTGATTACCCAAAAACGCACCAAGAATGCTACCTGCAGCTATACCAAGCATCTGGCCACTACCTTTACCGAGAGTGGAACCGATCAATCCACCACCTAAGGCACCTGCAATCAATCCAACATTCTTTTTGTTAAGCTTACCAGCCTCATTGGTCCACATTTTTTCAGAACACCCTGTGGTAAGCAAGATTGCAGCAACTGAACCAAGTATAGTCAACTTGTTGAAAAGGGAATGTTTAACGATCATATATAAACACATTAAAATAGGTTGCAAACGTTGTTACTATCCCCCATGTGGGGATATAAGTCAATTGTAATTAATTGCTACAAATGTCCTCCAAGCAACAGGTTGTTAATCCTTTTTGTAAATTCATATGGATCGCTCATAGGCTCACCTGCAATTAAACAAGCCTGATCAAACACAAGCTCCGCCAACTCTTTGCCCAGTTGACTAGTCGGCTCAGTTGAAGCGATATGGGCTATCTTTTTTAAAACGCCATGATGAGGGTTAATCTCCAGTATCTTTGGAGCTTTATGATGAAGCTGCTTTTGTTCGATCAGATACCTCTCCATTCTGATATTCATGCCTCCTTCAGGGATCGCAATACAGGCAGGGCTGTCGATAAGCTTTGTGGAGATTCTGACGTCTTTTATTTTATCACCCAGAGCATCCTTAATATACTTTGTAAGCTCAACGCTATGGGCTTGATTAATATCTTCTGTGACGTCTGCTTGAGCTTCCAACTTGACTATGGCGTCTAGATCTATGTTGGACCTGCTGATGGAACACAACTCTTTATTTTTGTACTGATTGACAACGTTGTTCCAAAAATCGTCTACGTGATCAGGCAATAAGATTACCTCTATATCGCGTTTTATAAAGCCTTCCAATTGTGGGCTATGCCTGAGATTATCGATTCTATCTCCTGTTAAGAAAAAGATCTGGTTTTGACCGTCTTTCATACGGTCTATGTATTGGTCGATGCTAATGATCTGATCCCCCGAATGTGTCGTATAGAATCTACATAATTCCAGTAGCTCTTCCTTCTCTTCCAAAGCACCTTCGCACAACCCTTCCTTCATAACTTCCCCAAAGTTTAACCAAAACTTCTTGTAATCTTCTGGCTCCTCTGTCGCTTTTGTTTTTAAACTGGATAGGACCTTCTTTACTATCGATTTTTTGATCTTTGAGACGACTTGGTTATGCTGAAGTGTCTCACGACTAATATTTAATGGAAGATCTTCTGAGTCTATTATGCCCCTTAAAAACCTGAGATATGGAGGGATGAGTGCAACCTCGTGTTCTGTGATAAACACACGCTTTATATACAACTTGATCCTTGATTGTCTATCCGGATGAAACAAGTCAAACGGCTTCATAGTTGGAATAAACAGCAAGCTTGTATACTCTACAAACCCCTCCACTTTGTTATGTAAGGTCAACCAAGGTTTATCAGGCATGTGTGCAATGTGGTGGTAAAACTCATTGTATGCTTCTTCTGTGATCTCGGATTTTGGACGCATCCAGAGCGCTGAAACAGAGTTTGCAATCTCGGAATTATTTTCGGCGTCAACGATGTAGATAGGGAAAGATATGTGATCAGAGTACGTCTTTACTATGTGCTGAAGCTTATACTTCTCAAGGTACTCTACTTCAGAAGGTTTAAGCTTCAAATGAATTTCCGTCCCTCTTGATAACTGCACCTGATTATCGACAACTTCATGAATCGTATATTCTCCGTCACCTTTCGATCTCCACAGGTACGTTTTGTTCTGACCAGCCTTGGTACTGTATACTTCCACTTCTTCCGCTACCATAAATGCAGAGTAAAATCCCACACCAAACTGTCCTATGAGGGTCACATTCTTTTTTATGTCCTCAGTTTTGAGGCTTTCCAAAAATTTCTGGGTTCCACTTCCTGCAATCGTACCAAGGTTTGTAATCATGTCGTTCTCGTCCATTCCAATACCGTTGTCCTTGATGATCAGAACGTTGGAGTCTTTGTCACACCTTACTTCTATGCTTAGTTTTTCGTCAGACTGACAAAGCTCGGGATTGGCTATAGAGAGATAACGAAGCTTATCACAAGCATCTGATGCATTTGAGATCAATTCCCTCAAAAATATGTCCGTGTTAGTGTAAAGAGAATGAATAACGAGCTGTAGTATTTTGCTAACTTCAGCGTCAAATTTTCTTACTTCTGACATAGATTACCTTTTATATTTACAATTATAACAACATGGCAGTATAACATGGTCGCTCTTGCTATCAAGACAGATTTTTTACTTTGCACAACTTTTTTTGAGACCATAGATGTACGAGTACGATCGAGGGGAGAAAGCTTTAATGATTTCTCTAGTTATTAAGTTTGTGTTAACTCTAGCAGAGATAATAGCGGGTATACTATGTGGAAGTATTGCGCTATTGGCTGATGCATTGCACAATCTTAGCGACACTATAAGCCTTCTTATAACTCTCATAGCTCAAATTATCGGAAAGAGACCTCCAGACTTTGATAAAACCTTTGGATACAAACGAATAGAGGTCGTAGCGGCACTGATTAATTTCACTTCTATGGTGATGATTGGAATATACCTAATGCTTGAGTCTCTAGAGCGTTATCTACATCCCCAGGATATAGATGGAATGATAGTCATCATAGTCGCAGTGTTTGCAGTGTTTATTAACGGAATTACTGCGCATATTTTGTACTCTTTCTCAGGCAAAAATTTAAATTTCAGAGCAGCGTTTCTGCATAACTTTACTGATGCAATTAGTTCAATCGGCGTGATCATAGTCGGCGTATTAATATTGCTTTATCAGTTTTACATAGCTGATATTTTAATAACACTGGTGATATCGATATACATCACCTGTCAGGGACTGAGTGGATTGTCAAAGGCAGTCAACATACTTGTGAACGCTTCACCAGAGGGCTTGGACGTTAAAGCGCTGATAAAATCCATAGAAGCCCTAGATGATGCTATCATTAATGTGCACCACGTTCACATATGGCGTATCGACGAATACAAAAATGCACTAGAGGCACACGTGGTAGTTGGGGAGTTTGAAAAGATGGAAATGGTAAAAACAAAGATCAAGCAGCACATCAAACAATATAACGTAGAGCATTCCACCCTAGAGTTTGAAAAGTTTGATGGGATGTTTGAGGAGGATAAGTGCTATAATTAAGGGGCCTGCTGAGCTTTTGAGCTTCCTTGATATAAGCTCACTGATTGTGACTTAATTTTTCTTGCGTATTGTTGCATCTTTTGTTACTTGTGCTTAACAAAATATTAATATTTTGAGCACCAAAAATGTTTGGGAAACTCAGCGTCCTTGATTTCAGCATTATTGTAACGTACTTCGTCGCATGTCTTGTAGTGACGTTTTGGAAGTCGACCAAGATAAAAACGATCAAGGAACATACTTTAGGAAGCGGACCCATACCAACAGTAGTTTTGGTCTCTACAATATTTGCGACATTCGTGTCATCTGGAGAAACGACAGGAGTTGCAGGGAAAGTCTATACTGTAGGTATATCATTCATTATCGCTGCAATCTTTAATCCACTCTTTTGGGTCATAATGTCGAAAGTGTTTGCGAACATCGAACAATTTAAAGGTTGTTTGTCTATCAGTGATATCATGCACAGGCTTTATGGTGAACCTGCAAGATGGATCACTAATTGTTGTGGGATTATGGTATGCATAGGCGTAGTTGGTCTACAAGCAATAGCTATAGGTACGGTTTTGAACTATTTTGTTGGGGTAGAGAAACTTGTTGGTGCTATAGTAGGTGTCGGCATTTTGATACTCTACTCTGCATCTGGTGGTATTAGAGCGGTTGCATTTACTGATGTACTACAGTTTTTTGTGTTTTACATTGCTATCCCTGTATCATGTATGGTGGCTCTTTATGACATGGGAGGAATGATGTCGCTTTGGAATCAGTTGCCTGCTTCCCATACCGCTTTTGACTTAAGCGGTAGTAAGCTATACGATTTTATTAGCTTGGTTATCGTCATACTGATTCCTGAAACTGGCGCTACTTTCGTTCAACGATTTCTCATGTCTGGAAATAGCAAACAACTGAGTAGATCCCTAAACATTGTTGCAGCACTTTGGGGACCTTTACTAATTATGATCTGCATCATTGGGTTGATCATGCAGGTTAAAGAGCCCAACATTCAACCGGACGACGTATTCACCGCATTTATGGATCATCATTTGATGTACGGAGTGAAAGGTTTGATGATAGCAGGAATGGTAGCCGTAATGATGTCCACTGCTGATTCATGGTTAAATACAGCCTCAGTATTGTGCGCTCACGATATTTGCAAAAGATTGTTTCCCCGCATCACTGAATATACAGAGTTAACAATTGCAAGAGTGGCAACCTGTATCATAGGCTCTCTTTCTATTGTGATGGTAAAAATAGAGGGGGGTATTCTAGATCTTTTTTGGAGTATTGGCAATCTGTGGTATCCAGTCATCATGGTACCTCTTTGCGCTGGTTTTTTGGGGTTCAGAACCAACACCACTTCGTATTTGTGTTCTGCTGCTTTAGGTGCTATGTCTGCTTATATCACAGGTTATTTCTGGGATCAATTAGGTACTGCAAGTCTCAGCGTTGGGTTGATGGGAGGTGCAGTGGGGTTGTTTGGGGCACATTACGTACAGCTGTTCTTTGGAGTTAAAATGCACAGGCTTGAGCAACGCTTAAAAGAAAAAGAGGAGCAAAAACTGTATAGCCCCAGCAAACCTACGCTTATTGATGTGGTTACTAACTTTATGCGTAATTTGCACTATAAACGCCTCGTCCATTCAATTCGCACTAGAGCTCAGCACCAACACATTCCATATGAGCTTTCAAGCATATCCGCAGCAGTCGTGTGCTTATTTCCCTTTTTTATGGATAATACAGCCAGCAATATCTTTACATACAAGGAGTTGCTTGGAATAAGAGTTGGTTTTGTCGTCTTTGCGATATGTATATGCTTGAATGAGTATTGGCCTAGATGGGTAAGACAGAGATATATCGATGTGTTGTGGTATATCATGGTAGTACTCAGCCTACCATATCTTTCAAGCATGTCTTTGTTGTTAAGTGGTGGACAGACGTTTTGGATAGTTAGCTATATAATTGGGTCGCTTCTACTTGCAATGTTCATAGATTGGTTAAGCTTTGCATGGATTTCAATCATAGGTACTGTTTGTGGTATAGCTTCTGGAGTGTTTATAGGCGGTTTCGTTGTGCTCAACAGTAGCTTCATGACAGGTATGCTTTATGCTATGGTTGGACTATTAGTCGTCGCTTACTTCAAAAAGATGAGTGAGAATGCTATCAAAAGAGGTATCATTGCAGGCGGAGTAATAGCCCATGAAGTCCGAACTCCATTGGCAGCTACATATAGCGCCTCTGAAATGCTTAAAAAATTTATTAAGGCTGCTGTAGAGGATTCCAAAAAAGAAAGTAACGATCGTATATACCTCACCAAAGAAGTCTGCGACACTGTCCAAGATACATTACAGGAGGTCCTAAGAATATCAAGCACTGGTATGGGAACTGTTGAGATGTTATTGGCAAGAGTAAGAGGTCAAGATGAAGCTAGTGATGTAGGTACCTATAGAATGAGAAAATGCATTAGCAGCGTCATAAATGAGTATAGGTTTGATACAAATATTCAGAGTCGCATTAGCTTTGACGCAAGTAACGATTTTCCATTTAGAGGATCGTGGCAGTTTGTAAAACACACGTTCATCAACATTTTAAATAATGCGATTAAGTATGCTGGATCGAACGTGAGGATTGAAATCAGAATGATGGACAACAAAGTGTATGTTAAAGACTATGGCAAGGGTATATCACATAAGCAACTGCGGCACATCTTTGATGATTTGTACACTGGGGAGTCTGGTGGGACTGGTATAGGTTTGGCTTTTTGTAGGGAAGTGATGGAACACATAGGCGGTAGCATCGCTTGTACATCCGAGTTAGGGGTATATACTGAGTTTATCTTGACCTTTCCAAAATGCGACAACTAATAGATTTGAAATTTACAAGTTATTGCAGTATAGTCCCGATGACTTCAATTGTTGTTCCTGACATTTTTATATTAATTGCAAGGTGTAAACATGAGTGAATTCCTGAATGATAAGTACGAAGACTTTAGAAACTTGCCATTTGAACAAGCTATGATCGAATTGGAAAAAAAGGTAAGGGAGCTGGAGAGAGGGCAGATGAACCTTGATCGTGCGATAGAGCTTTATCAGGATGGTGAATTTTTGTATAAGCAATGTAGCGAAAAATTAGCACAGGCAAGGTTGAAGATTGAGAAGATAATACAGCAAGATGGTCAAGCAACAAGGACTGAACCAACAACATATGACACATTTAGTAGCAAGGAATCTCGGTAAAGCCTACGGTGGACGTAGAATTGTAAGGGATGTTACAATAGAGATAAAAAGCGGAGAGATAATAGGTTTGCTTGGTCCTAACGGGGCTGGCAAGACCACTACTTTCTTTATGATCATTGGGCTAGTAAGGCCGGATTATGGAAATATCCTTTTGAATGGACATGACATTACACAACTTCCAATCTATAGAAGAGCTAGATTGGGTATAGTGTATCTGCCACAGGAGCCTTCAATCTTTAGAGGATTAAATGTGGAACAAAATATTATGGCGATTTTGGAGATTGCAGAGTCTTCGGTTGACAAGAGAATCCCGATACTTGAAGAGCTGTTGGCAGAGTTTTCAATTACGCACTTGCGTCATGTTCCGGCAATCGCACTATCTGGAGGAGAAAGAAGGAGAGTGGAAATAGCCAGGGCCTTGGCTGCTAAGCCACAATTTATTCTTTTAGATGAACCATTTGCTGGAATTGATCCGATCGCTGTCAGTGAGGTGAGAGAATTGATACTACGACTTAAAAGAATGGGAATAGGTGTCGTATTAACAGAGCACAACGTCAAGGAGGCTTTATCCATTACTGATATGGCATACGTAATACACGATGGTGTAGTACTGACACGCGGTAAACCTGATGAAATCGTACAAAACAAAGAAGTCCGAAAGGTATACCTTGGGGAGGGGTTTATTTAGATTGACCAGGATGATGCTGATCTGTGGTTGGAGTAGCGGCTCGACCTGAATTTGTTCTACCTCTTTGGCGAGCTTTCCCTGTGGTGCGACCTGAGCTCTTGTCATTCCGATGTATATGCGGTTCGAATTGATAAAGTTCTTGGGTTTGCTTAAGTATATGTTCAGAGAACACATATATTGGTTTTTTACTACCGACATCGACTCCAGCCTGTATATTTGTAGTAGAGCGGTTGTGGAGACAGTAGGCCGCAGCACCTAGAGCGCCTATAGTAACTCCGGCGGCTGCTAGAGGATATGTAGCAGCTGTCGTTCCTATTGCCGTAAATGTTGGTCCTATCGTGCCGCCTACTTGTGATGCAACGTTAAATGCTTGTGATCCAAGATTCCATATCGAACCACAGACGCCTGCACCAACAGAAACTACTGTTGCACCTACACCACCAACAGCTGCACCTTTAACAGCTCCTTCTGCACTGTTTGTTGAATATTTAGCACCAATGACTCCACCAAGGAGAACACCGATTGGACCATAACTGCTGAGCCAGGGTAAAGAAGCAGATGCAACAGGAACTGCAACTGCTGCAACTGGAGCGACAGTTCGTTGAGTAGTTTGGCGTAATGTAGGAATATCAATACGTTCACTCAAAGCTCCTGCTGTAGTACCAAGTGCTAATGCACTCATATTGCCTAATAATGTTGATATTGTATGAGAAGCTTCTGCGTGTGTCACTCCAGACATTTTAGCATATGCAGCAGGTACTATGCCTAAAGCACCTTGTGCAATAGACCAGCACATATCTGCTAGAGATCGACTTTTTTTAGTCACAACGGGGTTGAGCTGAGCATTATGGCGCTCTATCAACGTTCTGTTTATATGCTGGCGCATCTTCAGATCTTGTTGTAATGTTGTTGCGGCCGCGTTGATTATCATATCTCTTTTTTGATCATTTTTCTCGTCTTGCTTAAAATTTATACCATATGTTTTTGCTACGGTATCTAACTCAAGAGGCGTCAGTTTATCGAGATCACATCCACTATCTTTCAATAAACTTACAGCATGTTGCTTAAGTATCTCAGACTCTAAATCAGCCATATCTTTCTGGTAGTTCTTAAAAGTACTAGTTGGTGTTGGCTGCCTATTCATCTTGCTCCGCGCAGCTTCTATGCTATTATCATCATCGAGATGCTTAGATAGCATCTGCAATACGTATCTTGTTTCCACACCAGCCATCAGTGCACCGCTTTGAACTAATCCATTAAGCTGCTCAAAATCCTTTCGAGATTCAGGCGACGACGATGAAGTTATTTCAACTAACAACGAATTGTAATTTGCCTTAGTAAATGTCTCAGCAATTGTTCGATCGCAGTTAAAAGAGCGACCCTCGCTTATTGGTTTCAGAAAATCCATCAGCTTAGAGCCAGTTTGAACCCTTGTATTTTTATACGCCTCCAATATCTCTGCTTGTGCTTTTTTAAGACCTCTTCGCGTCCAAGGCATCATGAACTTCGATAGCCTTTCTTCTATTCTACAGTAATTAGCAAGCATGCTATCACACAGTTGTATTCTCTGCTGATAGGGTAGTTCGCTTTTAATATCATTTATACTAAACAGACCTTTCCTTACATTATCATACGCTACGTGTGTATCCATGTATGACTTAAGTCTTTCGCCTGAAATAACTCTTCCAAAACCTGTGATATGGTATGCACCGATCAAGGGTGCATCCTTAAGATTTAACATTGTGCTCTTTGCATAATTTGGATCTAATAGCCTACGACTTTGGAAATAAGCTATATCTCTGACTGCTGCTCCAGCTGCGATCCCGGTTGCTCCACTTATCAGTTTATTTGATAACCATACTAAGGGAGATGCAACTGTCTTGCCTACTTTTTGCTCTAATAAGTCTGTTGTACTAAAAACCAATGTCTTCAGTGCACCTGACATTCCACCGACTAAAGCTAATCTTTGAGTAAGCGGCATTCTATATTTGCCAAAGATAGGATCTGCTCCTGCCTCTATCAGTATACTTGCAATTACAGATGGGCCACGAAATTCCCATATTCCATCACTTTTTTTGAGCCACTGCTTTGTAAAGCCTTGGAATGCTTCATTTATTGTTTCCTTTGTGGCTCCTGCTTGAATTAAAGCTTTCACTATTTCCAACCTAGAATTTTCTGCTGGCATGCTTTTCAATATCTGTGTTTCTGTTTTTTCGATATTTGCTTTGACCTCATCAAGCTCTCCTTCTAACTCTGTGCATTTAGCTAACTTTTGCTGCATAATTAGAATTTTTGCGTTCAATGCATCTAATTGTGTTTGGGTGAGATTATCAGAGTTTTTGATCTGTTGTTCTATCGCCTGCTGTGTCTTTTCAATGCCCTCTCTGTTATAATTTTCTCTCAACTGTTTTTGAATTTCTCGTCTTTTTTTTAGTAGGTCTTTATAGCCTTCATCATTTTCACCCAATATCGCTTGTACCTCCCCTGGAGTATACTTCAATGCTTCCATTAAAGGACTTTTACCTTTAATGCTAAAATTGGCTTTAACCCCGCACGCTAGCAGCACATTAACTTTATTGATATCTTTAGCGAGGCAAGCGTCAAGGAGGGCTCCTTGATAATCATTCGGATTGGACGTTACCTCATTGATACTTATTGTCCCCTCTTCTTGTCGGATACTTGCTGCACTTGCCTCTGTGGATATGCTGCCCATATTAGGTCTTTGATCTGTATAGCTCGTAAACAGGCTATTGCTCAACACAATATCCTTCAAATCTTCCATCCCTGGCTGCGATACCAAGTGAAATATCTCAGGATGTTCGTTCAAGATGCCTTCGCTTAACTTGTTTGTTCGAGCGAGCATTTGTAACAAGTCAACATCCCTATTTGCAAATGCTTTCTCCAGTACTTGCATGAGCTCACTTCTTGTAGGGAAATACTCTGCAGTCATTGTAAATTTCTGTGCATTGGGCTCTGTAAACAAATCACTGTAATATGATCTCAGCAGTGCTACATCTGGCTTTTGAACTTGTAACTCTTTTTGCCAAGTCTTGCTACCACATACCAGCTCTTTTGTGTCTTTGATATTAGTGAATTTTATCTTACCTCCTTCTAAAGGAGTTACTCTATACACCTCTTTTGTCAGCTGATTCTCTGGACCACGTACAAAGATCTCAAGAAACTCAAAGGATTTGAAATTACTTATGATATTTTGAGCGCTTTCTTGAGCATTTTGATCGAGTGTTGTATCTTGTTTGATCTCTGCCTCGCTTTTGTAAGCTTGTATGGATTCCGCACCTATCTTTGCCAACTCTAAACTTGCCTTGGTTCCGTCAGCATTAAGAAGTGCCTTATTGCTACTTACTATTTCCGAACCACTCAGTCCAGATTCGATATCTCCATCATCTGTGTATGATAGCACGTAAAATTGATCATGATAGCGAATCAGCTTTTTGTTACTGATCTCTTTGAACGTTTGCTCAATGTCGTCATGATTGTCTACGTGATCCTTAAATTTATCTTTGAGCTCATTTTCAGTTATTATCGTACTCGTTGTTGCTAGTAACTTCTGTATCGTATCATGAGCATTGTTCGCACTTTGAGGATCTGGACTCTCTTTAGCTCCTTTTCTAAAGCTACTCAATACGGAGTATGACTCCGTGAGTATATTACCTTTCTCTTTAATTGGTTCGCCGAACATTAAGACATCAGTATATTTACTAGTATTCTCGAAATGTTCTGCTGGCATCGTACCACTACTTCATATGGTTAGTATACCAATCAATAATAGTATAAATGTCTTAATAATCAGTTAATACTCTATGCAAATGCTATGTGCAGGAATTGTATTCTATATTTCTAATTTCAGAGTCTGCATTAGCTGACGAAGCTCTTGACGAGCAGCCACCATTGACGATGTCATTCTGACTATTTGACAAATGTTCACATCATGCAAAGTTAATCCATGTAGAAATAACTCCTTAAATATTACCCTATCACTGAAACCTGGTGAAATCACAAAGCCAAATTTTTTCGACAATTTATTTAAGGCGCTGTCTACGTTCCTTTTGTTGATACTCTCCAGCTGTGACAAACGGTTCGTCATGATAATCCAGCGAATTTCCGTACCATCCTGCGCGGCTCTTTTTACCTTTTGTTCCCATAACATCGCACTGTACACACCCGGAGTGATCACGTCCAAACTATCTGCGCTAATCTTTCCTATTAGATCTACGTCAACAAAGCTATCGTTTAAGGGTGTAATGACGGTGTTGGCCCAAAAATGAGCAATACGACTTAACGGAGAATCATTACCAGGAGTATCGATCACTATAAAGTCATTGCTTTCCTTCATTGCGTTAAAGACAGTTAGAAACGCTTCCTCTTCCTTTACTCCAGCACCCTTGTTATTTGGAATCACTGAGTGTGTTGGTAACAATAATGGTATACCAAGTTTATCCTTTGTTATGGTCCTGTTCTCCATGTACCTTGTCAAAGAACACTGCCTTGTGTCTATATCGATTGAGCCTACTTTAAATTGCAAGTTAAGAAGGCTGACTATTAGATGCATGGCGGTAGTTGTTTTGCCGGAGCCACCCTTTTCGTTGCCTAATACTATTACACGAGCTGCCATTCAATAATTCTCTCAAAGTTTATACGGGACCAGGTGAGCATGTATTGAATATCATGTTTTGTCTAGAGCTTTGTTATGATTTTTTTTAAACCTGTTATCATCATTTTATTGACAAGATATTGACAGTTTTATAGCATGTTGGGTATCGAGAATAAACTCTAATTGGGGAATAAAAAATGCAACAAATACCGCACAACGTACTTCGGTTGGCATTGTCTTCAGCATCAAAAAGAATAGAGGACATATTGACAGCCAAAGGTGAAACACTGTATGCGAGTGACCGTAATAAATTAGGGCAAAGTGGCTGGCGTATATCTTGTGTAGCCAGTAATGGTCCAGATGGTTCAATCCAAGTCAAAGTTGAGACCTCTGAGAACTGATACCAAGTTTCAGATTAAATCAGGCAAATGGATTTGAGGATGAGGCTGCGTAAGCGTATTGAAATACGTGCGCAGA
>NZ_SCFA01000059.1 GCF_004210275.1 Rickettsiales endosymbiont of Peranema trichophorum | reverse complement strand
TCCTTCTTCACTACAGGTTTTGCTTTCCTTAACAGATCCCCTATCAACGCATTGTTTGACGTATTTAACCAGTATTCCTGTAGTATCCCTTCGTTGTCCAAGCAGTTAATTATAGACCAGGGGTTGTACAATACATGTTTCCCTATTTGATACCCGTTGTACCATTCTTTTATTTCACTAAGCGATACAGGTTGTTTTGTTTCTCCTAGTAGCTTTACAACCTCATCTTCTGTAAATCCAAAGTATTGTCCAAATCTCTCCCTAAGCATTGAATATACGGAGATGTTGTTCAACCCAGAAAACAAACTCTCCTGCGAAATACGTGTTATTCCGGTCACCACAGCCTTTGTCAGATAACTATTATCCTTTAATGCCTGCCCCAATATGCCCCGCATCAGCTCTACCATCTTCTCGTAGTACTTTTTTAGGTAAGCCTCCTGTATCGGCGTATCGTACTCGTCTATTAAGATGATAGGGTTCTTGCCACAATATCTGTGTATGTATATGCATAGACATTGCAGTGATTCCTGGACCTCTGAACTTTGCCCAGTCTTGTACAACAAACGGTTAAACACTCCCTTCTCATGGTCACTCAAACAACCAGATTCTAGCAAGTATCTATGCTGCCCATATAACCTACTAATCAACGATACTATATTCGCGTACGCATCTTGATAGCGCGACTTCTTCACATCCTTAAACGATATGAATATCACTGGATATTTATGCTGATGCTCCTCACAAAAAGCTTTGTCCTGACCTATATTCAGCTGCTTAAACAAATCCTCATCCTTTGGCTGACTAAGATCTAAAAAGTAGTACAGCATCGACAGATTCAACGTCTTCCCAAACCTTCTGGGCCTGGTGACCAGTATGATATCAGCACCATCGTCCATTACTTCTTTGATCAACAACGTCTTGTCCGTAAAGACATAGTTCCCCTTTACTATCTTTCTAAAATCGCTGACTCCTACCGGTAGTTTCATGGGTGTTTTTTATTTCTCTGCATTGTCAATACTATAACATAACATCCGGTATATAGTATAACATTTCTAACACTTCTGCGACTACATCATGAAACAAGCGTCATTTTTATAAGTTGACTTCAGTAGGCGTTCTTCCTGTATCGCTCCCGCGCCCCTCCTTTGGGATTCCGACATCCCACTTTGTCATTGCCGCTCCGCTCTTTTGTCACTCCACGCAACTCTTCCTTTGCCACTCTCGTCTCCCCTTTTGTCATTGCCGCTCCCTCCTGCGTCATGACCGTGAAACCGTCCATCCATCTACCTTTCCCAACAACTTAACATACAACTTTTGCCCGAATTCTTTTCATTCCAATTAATTTGCGGGCATACTCTAAGTTCCTATGTTGAGCATGTACTACTATGAGGTGTGTATGTTAGCCTCCAGTGTATTCAAATATTTTTTTACACTCTGTTGAATCTTGCTATTAGCGACTACACTAATAATCCCCGCATATCTGTTCACAATATAGAATGGCTTGCTTTCCTCCTCTCGAGATTTTGAATCAGTATGTACCTCAATCAGCTTACTTAAATTGTCGTCAATCGACCTCCATAACCCGTCTATGTCTTCAGTGGTATGACCATTCTTTGCCCCATGCATTATACCTTCAGGATAGTTAAGCTTATAATTCACAGTATAGGGCGTATCTCTTTCTACAGTCAGCAGACCGTTGTTGACTGTGTATCTCAGAGATGCCTGCTTCGCTATCATTCCTATTACTTCGTTTATGCTTCTATCCTTCACTTTCAGTATGATACCACCTTCAATCTTTGGATCGATTGCGATCTCAAGTTCAGCAAGCCTTGCAAGCTCTATAAGGACGTCCTTAATCTCTATATCTTCGGTGATAGAAAGGCTTATTGTCTTCGTGTTCGCCAAAACTGGTACTTCTGGCGTTAACAACACACCTTCATATGGAACAGCAGGAGCCTCTGCTTCCAGTCCACCCACATTTTGGGGTTGGCCACCAAGCTTTTGATGATCTTCCATTGCCTCGTCGGCTAGCTTTTTAGCTACCTCCTTCTCCTTACTGTTCTCATGGTACATTTTGACACCGCTCCCTTGAGGTACAAACCCTGAACCGTTGATGTGTTGATTACATGACGCAAGCACACCACAAAGTATTACAAGTGTAACACGTAAAGCGGAAAAGATACGTAAGCGCTCTACATATCTCCAAAATAATACCCAGTATACTCTCAAACCGTCCTCTCCCTTTAAGATTAAGCTTATTTTCCATGCTATTTTCTTTGGGAGTATTATTCAAGTAGATAGTGCGATACATCTATTTCTACAGCTTTGTATAGCGTTACAAACAATCTCTGAATGTCCACTATTCATGGTTTTTACAACTAAATACTGACATTATGGCTAAATTGTGATATGACCAATTGCAACTTCCTCACATGCTTTTAAAAATATACCAAAATGTCTTTGAAACCCCTTCAAAAATTAACATTGGTACATATAGCGATCGTGGGAATCTTAGCTTGCACAATAGCCCAAAGTAAAAGTAGATTGCCTATTCCAAGGTTCGTTAGCCTGAAGCCAGATGAGGTGAACCTTAGAAGTGGTCCAGGCTTTCAATATCCAATAAAATGGTCCTATAAAAGAAAAGGCTATCCAATGGAGGTAAGCGCAGAGTTTGAAAACTGGCGACAACTTCGTGATATAGACGGTACGGAAGGATGGGTCAATGGCAACCTAATAACCCCAAAACGTCGAATAGTTGCTATACCAAAAGGTAAGATCAATACCGGTGATCACCAGGAAATCATGCTCCTAAAATACCCAAACGAAACCGCACGTCCAGTAGTCCGAATCGAATATGGTGTCATTGGGGACGTCAAGAAATGTAATCAACACTGGTGCAAAGTAGTGATCAGATCCTATTCTGGTTGGATAAAAAAAGAAAATATATGGGGCGTCTATAAAGATGAAATTATACGATAACAAGATTTTCGTAGGTTCTGATCACGCTGGCTTCAAGCTTAAAGCCCATATCATATCCCATCTGAAGCATTTAAAGTGCACCGTCCAAGACGTTGGTACATCTAGTGAAGAAAGCGTAGACTATACAGACTATGTAACACTCCTAGTAAAAGCAATGCTAGCAGAAGATGAGAAACCACTTGGAATTTTAATTTGCGGTAGCGGTATAGGCATGAGTATAGCCGCAAACAGATATCCTCAAATTAGAGCAGCTCTATGCCATAGCGAAGATTATGCAAAAATCGCTAGGATGCATAATGATGCCAATGTTCTAGCACTAGGAGCACGTTATATAAGCCCTTCTACCGCTTTGGACATCATAACAACCTTCTTTACTTCTTCATTTGAGGGTGGTAGGCACACCGGACGTCTTGAAAAATTAGCAATGCTACCGAACTGTCAAAATAGCCTTAACTCCCATCACTCAAATAACTCATAATAAATTCGAGTTTTGGAGACAACTACGTTAAAAAGCCCAAGTATTAATATAGACCACCGCTTTCCTTATAATTACGAAGCAAATGTGGAGGAGAGACAAAATTCATATAAATATTTCTTGTCCATCACTCTCCAGTACTGTACATAATAATACTTGACAGCGTTGTTAAATTACCTTTTCTTTTAATACAGTGTGCCAACTTTCAAAAAAAAACGCCATATACCAATCCAAAAAGATATTTAACAGCTGAGCCACTTTTCAACTGATTAACAGTATGACACAAGAAGGAGTCTATAGAGGCCTCGGGCAAACATTGGAAAGCAAAAGGAAAGACTTTAATATCTCGCTTTCAGAAATGTCTAAAATGCTAAATATCAAAGAGGCATACCTCTCCGCCATCGAGGCTGGGAAAATGGAGCTGGTACCTTCCAAAACTTACTTTGTAGGTTTCGTCAAAAGTTATGCCAATACCCTAGGAGTAGACATCGCGATACCTAAAGATGATGAATATACCACAGATGATCCAACTTTCAAAAAACAGACGCTGCTTTATACAGAAGCAATGCTACCATCTTGGCCAATATTTTACATCTCTGCATTCACAACCTTTGCAGTCTACTTCACATTGTACATGACTATTTGACATCTTATGCAAACCTTAAAAACATTCACTTGCTCTTGTCTAAGAACTACAATACATTTCGCCCTGCTCCTTAATAAAGCTATACCCAAGTACAATCCAGAATGGTAAGTAATCCTAACAACATTACCATAAACCAAAAAGGAGCAGCTTATTGGTGGGGGAGCCTTTAATATAGTACATGAAATGCAAAACACCTTTTTCAGTTTCATCATCACAAAAATACAAGAGTACCTTCTACAACAGGACGATAAGACAACTTGTTATGCATTGTGCATACTCAAAATCCCCGATCTCGCAGTTGTGTTAAACACAGATGGAGTCTCAGGAGCTAGCAGTATTATAGAGTCTACTTCAAATATCATCATGCAGCATACGAGTAACCAAAGCCTCATACTACCCATAGGATTTGATACAATACTACTCTGCATACCTTCAAATCAAAAGGCCTATCATAAAGATGCACTGGGAGCTATACTGTCTGCAATTCGCTCGTGTAGCCACGGTATCTTACAGCAAGATACCTTTTTAAGACCTAGGTGTGGCCTCACCCTAATACAACCTTCCCAAAATCAAGAAATGCTCAAGGAATCCATCGCAAACTGCTATGTAGCACTGTACGAGTGCGAGGCCTCCGAAGAGACATCATACATGTGGAGCCAACAAAAAAATGGATACGTCGCCCAAAAAGCCAGCCAGTTACACCTCGCTAACTACATACACAAAGCAATCAGACAAAAGCGCTTACAGCTCGCTTTTCAACCCATCATAGATTCTAAAACCAAAACACACGGGTTTTATGAAGGACTCCTAAGGATACGTACAGAAGAAGGTAGAACCGTTTCCGTCGGACCATTCATTCCAATCGCAGAATCTATGGGATTAATATCCGAAATCGACCTGCTGGTATTGGAGTTAGCAGCCAATGAACTTAAAATGACACCAACACTCAAGCTCAGTATCAATATCTCCAACATGTCGACAGACGACGCCACATGGCTCACAAAAGCAAAGACCTTGCTTCCTAGTCAAGATATTGCAAGCAGATTAATTGTCGAAATCACAGAAACAGGTAGCAAACACGAGGTTAAAAGGCTAGCAAAATTCACAGATACTATGCATCAAATAGGCTGCTCCGTAGCAATAGATGATTTTGGAGCTGGATATACCTCGTTTACAGAACTCAAGTCCATCAACGCAGATCTAATCAAAGTGGACGGAAGTTTCATCAGAGACCTCATAGAAAATAGTCACAATAGAATCTTCGTGGAAACCCTCATACGCCTCGCACACGATATAGGAATGAAGGCGGTCGTGGAGTTCGTCGAAACAGAAGCTATAGCAAACATATTACTTGCAATGGGCACGGACTATATGCAAGGCAACCACTTCAGCCCAGCCGTTAACTACAAATTTTGGTGATGATACAAATGTTGGATGACAAAATACGTAAAAATATCGAAAAATTCTCCTGGCCCTTCAAAGAAGCAGAAGCAATTTTAAAAAAAATTAACTACCAACTCCCACAAAAAGGCTACGTGCTCTTTGAAACAGGTTATGGACCTTCAGGCCTCCCTCACATAGGGACCTTCGGCGAAGTCGTCCGAACAAAAATGGTACAACATGCTTTTGAAAAAATATCAAACATGCCAACACGCCTCTTTTGTATTTCCGACGACATGGATGGCATGCGCAAAATTCCAGATACCATTCCCAATAAGGAATCATACCACCAATACTTGGATCTACCTCTCACATCAGTGCCAGACCCTTTCGGTACACACCAAAGTTTTGGTCATAATATGAACGCCAGATTTCAAAATTTTTTAAATCATTTTGATTTTGAGTGCCAATTACTTAGCGCTACAGAATGCTATAAACAAGGCGTATACAATGATTCCCTCATGAAGGTCCTAAAAGCATATGATGCCATCATGAATATTATGCTTCCAACTCTGGGAGAAGAAAGACAAAAAACTTATAGCCCATTCCTTCCAATATGCCCTACTACAGGCAAGGTCCTAAATGTACCGATCGTAGCAACAGATACGCTCAACGGTACGGTCAGCTACAATGATGCGCTAGGGAATATGATCACAGTCCCAGTCACAAACGGCCATTGCAAGCTTCAGTGGAAGCCGGACTTTGGAATGCGATGGGCAACATTTGAAGTAGATTTCGAAATGTATGGTAAAGATCACCTGGTCAACGGTCGTATTTATAGCGAAATCTGTCAGACTATAGGCACCCCACCACCACACCAGATGTTTTATGAGCTCTTTCTGGATCAAAATGGCCAAAAAATATCCAAATCTAAAGGAAACGGCTTAAGTCTAGAACAGTGGTTACAGTACGCACCACGAGAAAGCCTCTCTTTCTTCATGTACCAATCTCCTCAAAAGGCAAAAAAGCTGTTCATCGACATCATACCCAAAAATGTTGACGAATATCTTACCTGGCTCGATAAGTACTCACAGGAATTGGACGAAGAAAAAAAATTAACCAATCCAGCGTATCACGTGCATATGGGGACACCCCCACTACCATCTTGTACATTGTCATACAGTCTGCTGCTCAACCTCGTTGCAGCCTGCGGCACATCAAGCGAAGATACAATATGGGGGTACATCAAGATGTGTAACTTTAATGTTGTCAAAGATACAAATTCACAGTTAGGCATGTTGATCAAATACGCGATACAGTATTATCACGACTTCGTTAAACCACATCAAATATTTAAAAAGCCTAACCACCAAGAGCTAGAAGCACTTAAGTATCTCAGAGATGCCCTCAAAACCACAACCACCAACAATCCACAAGAGCTTCAAAACCTCTTGTACGATGTTGCCGTAAAATTTCAATTTGAAATCAAAGATTGGTTCAAGGGATTGTATGAAATCCTCCTTGGGTCCTCAAGTGGGCCACGCTTCGGCTCCTTCATCAGCTTATACGGCGTTCAACAAACGATCGAACTGATCGACAGTAAAATCGATATTAAGCTATGAAATAATCTCTTGAAGCTTTCAACAACTCGGATATACTATCTCCGATACGTCAATTACTTCGTTTTTCAGCCGCCGTGGCACAGTGGTAGCGCACTTCATTGGTAATGAAGAGGTCGCAGGTTCGATTCCTGCCGGCGGCACCACATCATAATGGTAAGAAAACCTTTGCCCACCACTCTTTCCACACCAATGCTAATTATGATATGTAAAGTCACAGAATTTAGGTCAATTGTGTAAGGAAAATTATGGGTGTCGTCGAAGGAATAACATTGTTGGTGACCGCACTTCTCTCTTTCGTGCTTGTAAAGAGTTTCATTCACTTTTGTATACGCCACAATCTCCTAGCGTTTCCAAACTCTAGAAGCAACCACAAAGATCCTACACCTGTTGGTGGGGGAGTAGTAATATTAACGATTTTCTTCATGGGCAGCATACCAGTGATTTTAAGATTCACCGGTGATATGAAGGCCCCTCTCATATTATTCATGGCACTCGCATTGTTATGCATCATCTCATTTAAAAATGATATTTCTCCAATGTCCATATCATCCAGATTGTTAACACACGTTATAGCAGCCAGTTTGGGTGCATGTGTCGTAACAAGTCACGGCTCCATATTTGCTTACACCGTTCATCCGGACATTGAGTTCGGCGCCATAGTCTTCATAATCGTCGGCTTCATGAACATCTACAACTTTATGGATGGTATTGATGGTATGACTGGCATGGAGACTATCTTCTTGTGTACTTCATTGGGCATCTTGTTCTCCCTACTTCAAATTCAAACCAACTATACATACATATCTCTTTTGTTAGCATCTTCAACGATCGGGTTCCTGTGGTATAACTGGCACTCTGCCGCTATATTCATGGGCGATGCCGGAAGTATAACAATAGGATACATACTATCCCTGTTGCTACTTGTCCTTGCTGCAAAAGGCTATTGGTTGCAAGCCTTCATGTTACCCATGTACTACTTTATGGATGCAGGTCTAGTACTGTTAATACGAATAGTAAAACTCCAAAGGTTTTGGGAAGCACACTCAGAACATTTCTTTCAAAAAGCCGTACGCACCGGTATAAGCCATGCAGAAGTCGTTTTAAAAGTCGCAATTTTTAATATCGCCCTGTTTGGTATAGTGTTGTCAACGATAACACAGACACCACAAAAAAACCTCATAGCTCTACTAATAGCAATAGGCCTAGGTATGTTAACAGTATGCTCATTAAAAATTCCAATGACCTTTTTAAATCTAACCGTGAAAAGAAGTGTGCGGTATAAGCAATAAAAGTTGCTAGACATCTCAGATTAAGCTTGCATTTGCATAAATTAAATGTAAGTTAAGCGTAATGCCGGAAGTTCTGGAAGACAGCATCTGTCGGTTTACAAAATTTAATTACATGAAAAAAAATGAAACATAAAGGTACTATAAAGTGGTTTAATGCTACTAAAGGATATGGCTTTATTAAGCCCGACGACTCTGGAAGCGATGTGTTCGTACACATTAGCAGTTTGAAGTCTATCAATGTCGCTTCTATGGTTGAAGGGCAGAAAGTTGGTTATGAGTTAGTGCAGTCGCCTAACAAGAAAGTTTCCGCTGAAAACGTCGTATTGATATAACCAATACAGTCGTTGCTAGCAGTTTGGTTATCGGGCTTTTCTAGTCCCTTCCCGGTTTTTGGTTCAATATAACTTTCCTTTGTATAAGTTGATCGATGTTAAGTCGTGGGTTGTTTGTTACGTTCGAGGGCGGTGAAGCTTCCGGCAAATCCACCCAAGTTAGAATCCTAGAGGATATACTCACTAACCTTGGCTTCGATGTTGTCGTAACAAGGGAACCAGGCGGTACTGTCTTCGCAGAGAAGCTACGCTCGATATTGTTAGATGGAAATGGCGTAACAGATCCTCTGACAGAATTTCTACTTTTCAATGCTGCAAGGAGAGATCACGTTGTAAACGTGATTGAGAAAGCTGTAGCACAGCAAAAAGTAGTAATATCAGATCGGTTCCTCGACTCCTCTCTTGTTTATCAAGGGTATCTTAAAGGCATTTCAGTGGATTTGATACACGAAATTAGCCGCCTAAGTATTGGAGAATGTACCCCAGACCTTACCATACTCCTGGATGTTGATCCAGAACTTGCCCGTTCCAGACTCAAGCAGTCGTTCTCACACCATACCCACTATGACAAGGCAGATATTCAATCCTTCACTCTCATAAGAGAAGGTTTTTTGAAATTGGCGGCCTTGTTTCCCGACAGAATAGTTACAATCCCTGGAAATACAGACTCCTGTACACTGTCTGCGCAAATAGCCAATTTGGTGTTAGAACGAATCAAAGCAAGAGACGCACAGTCTCTGTCCACCGACACCCTTGCAAACAACAAAGATGCAGTATAGGAACTGAATCAGACTTTCCAACGCCACTCTCTCTTCTTTGCCACTTCTGTCCTCCTCCTTTGCCATTCCGGCATCCCCCTGTGTCCCTCCCTTCCTGCGTCATCCCCGCAACTCTTCCTTTGCCGCTCCGGCATCTTCCTTTGCCATTTTAGTCCTCCTCCCTCGCCACTTCCATCCTCCTCCTTTGCCATTCCGGCATCCCCCTGTGTCGCTCCCTTCCTGCGTCATCCCCGCTCCTCCTGCGTCATGCCCGTGAAAACGGGCATCCATTTGACCTTTCCAACAACTTCACAGGCAACCTTTGCATAAATTCTTTTCATTGCAGTTAATTTCCATATAAGCTCTATATATTCACATACGATAAATTTGGACTTTTCGTTGCCTCCAAATGGTGAATCTGATACAATCCACGGCAATCTTAATTTCCATCTATCCCGGGTGAGCAATTGAAACTTAGTCAGTTACTAACAACAAGAAGGTTCTTGCCTTTATTTGTATGCCAATTTGTTGCCACTTTTGGCGATAATTTTATACGTACCGCTTTTATTACACTCATAGGGTTCTACTCACCAGAGTTAAGTAGCCTAAAAAGATCAATATTGATACACTTAACAATGGCACTGTTTATAGTGCCGTTTTGTTTATTTTCCGCTACTGGCGGTAAACTTGCAGATAAATTTTGCAAGGGCATATTTGTTCAGTGGTTGAAAGTTAGCAATATAGTAGTTTGCGGAATCGTCGTAGTCGGGTTCATGACAAACAACCACATTCTGTTACTGCTCTCCATCTTTCTAATAGGCATCGAGGCCGCTTTGTTTGGGGCCGCTAAATACAGTATCCTCCCTGAAAGTCTGACCAAAGATGAACTCATCTTTGGTAATGGCCTCATAGAAGCAGGAACATTTATAGCAATACCTCTTGGTATCATCTTTGGCGGAGTTTTGGTTTCTGATACCTCAGTAACTCTTGTATCAGTACTGACGATCGCAATGGGCCTAATAGGATATATATCATCATTGTTTATCGTCGATAGCAAGATTTGTGCTCCAAAAACCGAAATTCGCTGGAACATCGTCAAAGAAACCTTAGACTGCGTCGAAACCTTGCGAACCAATCACAGAGCCTTTCTTTCAGTCTTGGGGATCTCATGGTTCTGGCTGATCGGAGGCCTGTTCATTTCACAGGTCCAAGGTCTCACCAAAGAGGTGTTCAGTGGCGACCAATCCGTATTCATTCTGCTTTTAAGTCTATTTTCCATAGGAATGGGGGTTGGTTCCGTGCTATGCGACAGATTGCTACATAGCCAAGTGTCGGAAAAATATGTACCTGCCTCCATGATGATCCTAAGCTGCTTCTTTTTAGATCTCTGGTGGGTTAGCACCTTGACTCTCAAAAGAGAGTACCTTGGGGGTATTCACTACTTCCTTTCAACGTCCGAAGGTGTAAGAGCTTGTATCGACATATTCTTTATCAGTGTGTGTAGCGGTATATACGTTGTACCACTCTACGCAATTTTACAAACATCGATGGACATAGCACGACGATCACAAGCGATAGCAGCAAACAATATCGTTAGCTCCGGTTTCATGGTTGTGGCAAGCTTGATCAGTATGTGCCTTGTGACAATAGGTCTATCGGCCTCACAGCTGTTGTTTGTACTTGCGGTCGCAAACTTCTTTACCGCAACATACATCTGCAGAATTCTACCAGATAAAATGGTCAAAAGCTTGTTGGAAATCGTGCTGAAGTTGATATATAGGGTCGAAGTCATAGGACTTGAAAATTACCACAAAGCCGGCAAAAGAATATTGGTAATAGCAAACCACGCATCGTTTTTAGATCCACTCCTGATAGGTATTCTATTGCCAGGAAGATTTACCTTCGCAATTGACACTTACATAGCAAGAAAGTGGTGGTTGCGACCATTCCTGACATTCCTAAGAGCTTATCCAGTAGACCCTACCAATCCTATGGCTGCAAAAACATTGATAGACCAGTTAAAAGCTGAAAGACCTGTCGTGATATTCCCAGAAGGTAGAATTACAGTCACTGGCTCTTTAATGAAGGTATACGAGGGTCCTGGACTCATAGCCGATAAGGCCAATGCCACACTCTTACCAATTCGAATCGATGGTACCCAGTACAGCCTATTCTCCAAAATGCACGGTAAACTAAAGCTTAAGCTGTTTCCTAAAATTGTGATTCACATTCAGGAGCCACAAAAACTGAGAGTACCGGCACATCTCACAAACAGGGAAAGACGTCATGCAGTCGGCAACATGTTGTATGACATTATGTCAGAGATGATGTTTGCTGGTAGTAAAAATACCGTCACCCTCTTTGAGTCACTCACCGAAGCATATAAGCAGTTTGGTAGAAGGACCGTTATCATACATGACGCAAATAAAAATTCCATGAGTTACTATAAACTCATGGTTGGGGCATTCCTCTTGGGAGATAGGATTGCAAAATCCACAGAACATCGAGAACGCATTGGTATCATGTTACCAAATGTTGTTGCAACAGTGAGCCTCTTCTTTGGTGTACTGGTGCGCGATAGAATACCTGCAATGCTCAACTTCTCGACCGGTACGTCTAATATATTGGCATCCTGTACTGTCGGAAAGATAACCAAAATATATACCTCCAGGGTCTTCGTTGAAAAGGGAGGGCTTGAAAACGTTGTCAACAGCATAGAAAAAAGTGGCATAGAACTAATTTACCTAGAAGATATCCGTAGTTCTATATCATTGATTGAGAAGTGCAGTGCAATGTGGAAAGCGATTTTCCCTACACGCTACTACCATAAGTACTACGACGACAAAAAAATGGAAAGACCGTCCCCAGATGAACAGGCCTTACTAGCATTCACATCAGGTTCCGAGGGAAGACCAAAGGGCGTGGTATTAAGCCATTCCAATATTCTCTCCAACCTCAAGCAGCTTGCATCCAGAATAGACTTCACATCATCTGATAAGCTGTTCAACGCATTACCCATCTTTCATGCATTTGGACTGACAGGCGGTATGATATTGCCTATTTTCTCAGGAGTGAAAACATACCTCTATCACTCCCCACTCCACTACAGAATCATACCAGAACTGATCTATGGAATTAATGCAACTTGCTTCTTTGCAACTGATACATTTCTTGCAAATTACGCAAAGTATGCACTTCCATACGATTTCTTTAGTATACGATACGTGTTCGCTGGAGCAGAGAAATTAAAACCAGAAACCACAAAAATGTGGATGGAAAAATTTGGTATCAGGATACTAGAAGGGTACGGTACAACCGAAACCTCTCCAGCGATCGCCCTGAACACAGGTATGCATTCTAAAATAGGTACTGTTGGCAGAATATTGCCTGGTATGAAATACATCGTTGAACCTATAGAAGGAATCAAAGAAGGCGGCAAGTTAATAGTGTCGGGACCAAATGTAATGCTTGGATACATTAGATATGACAACCCTAACGTCATAGAAAAGCCAAAGTATAAAATCGGAAGCAAAATGGTCAGCGGTTGGTACGATACTGGAGATATCGTCGATGTTGATGCTGAGGGTTATATCACCATAGTCGGTCGAATCAAACGCTTTGCAAAGGTCGGCGGTGAGATGATTCCTTTAAGCGTCATTGAAGAGATGGTATCAAAGTTGTGGCCTGAATCCAGAAACGCAGCAGTTGTTGTAAATGATCCAAAAAAGGGAGAAAGCATTATATTATTTACTACACATACTGCGGCTACAAAGGAGGATATCACACAGTATCTGATACAATCTGGGTATTCCGAACTGTTTGTGCCCAAATCTCTCCATCACATACAGGAGCTGCCTATGCTTAGCACTGGTAAAACCGATTACCCTGCACTTCTGGAAATCCTCTCTCCTCTCGAAAACTCTTAAATAGACCTCTTGCATAACTCATAAATGAGTGAGGAATTTTTAGGAAAAACGCAGGTGAGCACCGCAGCATATCCTATATATGTGAGGAGCGCAGACAAATTTTGACGACAAAGACGACGAAATAACCACTCAGAATGAGTTAGGCAAGAGGTCTAATCAAAGATTGCCAACCTCGAAGTAGGTTTGAAGCATTGCGTAATACACATTCATGAGGTTCACAAGCTCCTGAATCGTAGTGTGTTCATCAACCTGATGCGCTGTCACATTGCTTAGCCCATACTCAACAACAGGACAGTAGTTTTTAATAAACCTAGCATCCGACGTACCTCCCCTGGTATTAAAGGTGCAATCGCTCTTCAGTGCGTTTTTAATAGCAATCGCACAAATATCAAGTATTCCTTTGTCTTTGACCACAAAAGCTTCACCGGATACTCTTGATGCGATATGATATTGATCACAAGCGTGCTTCTCGCATACACTTTTGATCACTTCAAAGAGCTTGGGACCATCATAGCACGTATTGAACCTGACGTTGATGTGAGCAGAAGCTAACCCTGGAATAACATTAGGAGCCTTATTGTTCACATCGATACTTGTGAGCTCTAAATTGGAAGGCTCAAAGTCCTCATTGCCCCGATCCAATGTGATTTCATTCAAATCGTGTAGCACATTTGTCAATCTAGTCAATGCGTTATCAGCATACTTATTATATGCAACATGTCCTTGCTTTCCACGTACCGTAATATCCACGTTAAAGCTACCCCTGCTGCCTATTTTCACTGTCCTTCCTAAAGTATCTGGGTTTGTTGGTTCTCCTATGATACAAATGTCTAATTTCTCGCCTTTATGTTCTAAATACTTCAACACCTTTGGAGTTCCATTAGTAGCATCCGCTTCTTCGTCACCTGTTATTAGAAAGCTAATGCTACCATTGAACTTTTGCGATCTTATGAAATTAGCGACAGCAAAAATCATTGCCGCTATAGCGCCTTTCATGTCAACTGTGCCCCTCCCATAGACTAGTCCATCTTTGATACTTCCATCAAATGGTGGAAATTGCCACTTATCAACTGGACCAGTTGGCACCACATCTGTATGTCCCGCAAAACAGAAATTAGGACCCACAGTACCATAGCGCGCATACAGATTCCTCACCGGATACGAGCCATCACCCTCAAAAGTCAGAATTTTACAATCAAATCCTAATTCGCTTAACTTCGAGGCAACAATGTCTATAGCTCCATCATCATTAGGAGCAACACTTTGGCACCTCAGTAGCCTTTGTAACAGCTCTAGTATATCATTCATCTCTCCATCCACCTCAGTGCCTTAATATTTCGTTAATTGATGTACTAGCTCTCGTTTTATTGTCTACTTTTTTTACAATAATTGCGGCAGATGTGTGGGTTTTACCATCAGAACTAGGTAGAGAGCCCGGTACCACCACCGAACATGACGGTATTTTACCATATATTATTTGATCGCTCTCACGATCATAAATACGCGTTGAACTGGTTATAAATACACCTGCAGATATTACGGCGCCCTCCTCTACTATAACACCTTCCGTTACAGCACTTTTCATACCTATAAAGACGTTATCTTCTATAATAACTGGATTCCCCTGTAATGGTTCAAGTACCCCACCTATGCCTGCACCTTCTGAAATATGGCAGTTCTTGCCGATTTGCGCACAACTTCCAACCGTCACCCATGTATCTATCATAGTTCCTTCGTCGATATAAGCACCTACATTGATAAAAGAAGGGGTGAGGACTACGTTTTTGGCAATGTATGCTGAATATCTCACAACTGTTCCTGGCACCATTCTAAAACCCCCAGATTCAAAAGCTTCCCGATTATAACACATAGTCTTCAGAGGTATCTTGTCGTAAAATCTAAGGTCGCTTGTGGGATTAATAACCTTGTTGTCACTGTACCTAAATGACAACAAAATCGCTTTTTTGATCCACTGATGTACATGCCACTTGCCATCTTTCTTCTCCGCTACCCTTATCTCACCACCATCGAGCGCATCAAGCACTTTTTGAATAAGGGCCATTCTCTCCTCTAGCACAGACGGCTTCAAGTTAGTTCTGTCACCTACGTCTGAATTATTCCATAACGCGTCAATTTCTCTGGCTAAATTGTTCATTTTCACCTATATAGATAACGTATGTTATTTAGGTTAGCATTTGCTTTTTGCTGTGCAGTAACCAAGTTCGGCAATACACTAGCCCAATAGCTAAACTAAAGCAAGCGGTGATAATATGATCATAACATGTACAAACTGTAATACCGATTTTAAGATCACGATGGACGACATCGGCCAATATGGAAGATTTGTACGTTGCTCGCAGTGTGGTTACGAGTGGGTAGCAACAGTTGAGGAAGCGTTCACATTGTCCGATCTTGTTAGCAGAAAAAGTCATCAGGAGGATCAAGGAGACACTAAATCCATTGTCTATACAAACAAGGAATGTAGTAACAATACTCGTCACTTTATAAGAGCAATACTACTTGCCTCCACTATATTCTTCGTCGGTACCGTCCTTTTCTTTTATAGGTACGAAACAGCAGTACTGTTCCCATCTATCAATAAGCTAGGAGATGCAATGGGTCATCAAATTAACCATACCTTGTTGTTGGAAAAACAAAACAGTCAAGTTACCATCAAGAATCTTGGCAATAACATTGAGTTTCATACAACAATAACCATACTCAAGAAGGATAGGTTACAAACTATGCTCAGTGGGTTTGATGTAGTTGCATTTGACAATAATGGTGACGTTTTGGCAGACATGTTCGTTAATCAACAAACGGTTTTGACAGGTCATAATATAGTCAAATTGAAGGTGCCTGACATTCCATCAAACACTTCATCACTATCCATTACGGCTGTCATGAACACTGCCACAGGAATCAATTTTATTGATAGAAGACCGATAACAATCTCAAAACTTATCAAGTTATACCAAATTTCAGATTAAATCAGGCAAATGGATTTGAAGATGGGGCTGCGTAAGCGTATTGCTGCAATACGTGCGCAAAGCCGAGTTTCACAAAATCCGTTTTGAATCATTTAAAAATGAGATTTGGTATTAGAGACAACCATCCCAGGCTCCCCTTCTTTGCATTCCTGCATCTTCCTTTTTGTCACTACCTCTCCTCCCTTTTGCCATTCCCGCAACAGCGAGAATATTTATGAGTTATGCAAGAGGTCTATTCCAATTAATTTGCGGACATGCTCTAATGCTAAATTTCGGAAATAATCACGCAAAAAAGCTGACATAATAATGGAATCACAGGATTTCAGGAGCTAAGCAACACCTCTTCATTTATCTGCCCCTTTTGCTCTTGCTTTTTTGGATGATTTGGAACGTGACTTGGTGTTTTGTGTCCCAACTGTGCTAGAAGTCGGCACTCTAATGGTCTGCGCTGCACATACATCAAAATACTCTAATACCAACCTTCTTGTAGCTTCAATGTCGAGATGATGGTGTACTATTTTTCGTTTTATCTCATCCATGTATCGCAGTACTTGATCCACCAGATAACAAGCAAGTAATGGTATCAAGTTAATTTGCTCCTTTTGAATTATAGGCAAACCTCTTAATTGAAAGAGAGCATCCTCGTCTACACAAATACGTCTCATAGAGGTAAGTGCCTCGTAAAACTCCGCGTTCTGAAAGTCCTGCTCCACCTCCTCTAGTATATTCAGAATAGTGTGAAACTCAGATGTGGAGATCTTTGGTGTTGTACTAAGTACAAACAATATAGACTTCTCAAGAAACTCATGCGAAAAAAATCCAGCACGTTGGACCTCTCGAAGTATCACCTCCAGAAAACGACGAAGAGACAAAATAAGCTCCCCTACGTTCTGCTCCGAAGAAGCATTAGACAATTTATGTGTACAGTTCCCTTGCATTTTTAACCCCTATTACTTTAACTATTATTACACCGCACCGTTTTATAGTATTGATTTGAAAACGGATGCGCCAACGTCTCCACCACAAACTTACCCTCAGTAACCCATATCTCCATCTTTTCGACTGTATAATCTATTCCAAATTCTTTTACCCCCTATATTCATTGAATTGGTAACATTAATTTTACCACCGTTAATTTTTATAAAATGTGCTCCTCCAGATTTCAAGATAGTATTATTAATTTTTTTTACATTGTTGCAATAAACACTACTCGATGTCAGGTTGATCAACAACCCTATATTATGACAATTCACCAGTTTCACATTTTTATTTCCTATAATTAAAACATTTTGTCCATCTCTACCGTACATACATGCGTCTGCATTACATCCAGAGATGTTCATATCGTTTAGCAGCCTTACATTGTTACCATAGGCTTCACTCCAAACATCCAGCACGTACTTGCTCTTTTTGTTTGATGAGATAATTAGTCCATCATTATCTCTAATTGCAAATAATTTACTAGACGGCTCAATCAAAATATCTGGTCGATCATACGGAGATTTCAAAAATGGTCCACACAGCATTAGCATCAGGAATAAGTAGCGAATATTGCTAGCAGCTATAAAATATCCAAACATCCCGTATGCTGTTAGCACTAAACCCAGTCCTGAAGGAGGAGCTATAGCCAACGACGCATAAGGAATGTTTGACACATATTTCGCTACCATATAAATCAAATCCACACCAGTTCCCATAGCAACTACTGGAAACTTCTCATAACCAAACGGCATCAGCAATAGTGACACAATACCCCATGGCATTATCCAAAAGTCATTTATTGGAATAGCAACAAGATTTGTCAACGCACCATACACTGATACATTATGAAAGTGGTATATGACAAATGGGGCTGTAGCTAGACTTGCAATAATGGATGCCAGACATATTGTCCCAAAATAAGCCAGTAGCTTTGACATTCTTGAGGCTTTAACAATTTGTATAGATGTCAAAAATAACGTACTCAGTTTACTTAATGACACTATCAATGCAAAGGAAGCCGCAAATGACATTTGTAAACTTGGATTTAACAGCTCTTGTGGGGCCATTAATAAAATCAAAATAGCAGATATAGACATTGCACGAACCGCCGAAGATTCACGCCCCAAAATGATTGCTATTAGTGCAATACTTGACATAATGAATGCCCGTTGTGCTGATATAGGACTCAAACTTAACTTCAAATAAAAAGCACTACCAAGAAGCGCAACAATTGCTGCAATTTTTTTTGAATCTATTCTAAGAGCAATATATTCGATTTTTAAAACACAATACCGTGCAGTAAAAAATAATATTCCTACCAGCACGATCATGTGCATACCGGATATTGCTAATAGATGTGCTATACCCGCGTCCCTTACCACTTCGATCGTATCTTTTGGAACTAAACCCACATCCCCTACCAAAATACCAGTAGCTATTCCAGTCGCCGGCTGTTTTAAGTGCAATTTCATTTTTTCTATGATCGTGTTCCTCATGTTTGGAAAGTCAAAAACACGATCTATGAATTGCTTCTCATACCTTGCTAGAATTGTTGGCGCTCCAGTTGCATAACCTACCGCCCCAATTCCTTTAAAATAGGCGTATCTCCTGAAATCGAACCCATTTGGTACTAATATGTGTGGTAACGGAAATAGACGAGATGGTATGGACACGGTATCACCTATACTAAGCCTTTCATGATCGATATGCTGATCATGAAACAACTCTTCTTTAACGTTTATTCTGATACCTTTAAGCCGCCTGACATCCTCTACCGACTCTTCCCTTGAATGATCTAAAGCACTGGACCAATTCGATGTTTTTCCTCTTCCATCATTTATGGGTAATACTTCTTGAATGTTTCTAATGACCAACCGCCTTTTTCCCTCCATATGTTGAATGTCAAACACATCGCCAGTTATCAGCATTTCCGGTATTTCTTTTTCCAAAGCTTGATGGTTGATAGCATATGTGTGAAGCTGCGTTACACAGAAACCAAGAAAATAGAAACATACGCACATCCATAACTTCAAGAATCTACCCCGCTTCCTAAGAAATATAAGAGCTCCACAAATCACAAGTGAGGCCAGTCCAGTTACATAGACATCAGGCTCTCTTGAAAAAGAGAAGTACGTGAGAATTCCAAGGCTGAAAAAATACGGGAGCCATGACAACAGGTTTGCTTCCTCTTTTAGAAGACAAGAATGGAACTTGCAGTAAATATGATTGTAAAGTATCAAATTACCTCTTTTGAAAATTTGTATATACCGCTATACCATCTATGACACATATATGAGATCTTTAAACTTCACACAATATTCAATTACATGATTCAAAAAAGTTTGGCCTAGAAGAGATCAGATACATGAATGAGATTAGATATACAATATTGGGATGTGGTAATTCAACAGGTGTGCCCCAAATAGCCTGCGAATGCATGGTTTGTAAATCACCCAACCCTAAAAACCACAGAACTAGAGCGTCTTTGCTTGTGGAATCAAAAAATACAAAGATTTTGGTGGACACAACACCAGACCTCAGATTCCAAGCTCTTAAACACAATATAAAATATGTCGACGCAATTTTATATACTCATCCACATGCTGATCACATCATGGGAATAGATGATGTTAAACTTCTAAGCAAAAACGATCGACCAATTCCATGCTATGGAGAACCAACTTGTTTAGCCACATTGGAGCAACAGTTTCCATACAATATCAAACAGTTAAATCCACTATATCCCCCTAAGATCAAGCCCGTTCCCATATCGCCGTACCAATTCTTCACAATACAAGACGTCGATGTATACCCGTTTTTACAGGAACACGGAGGAATAAATTCTTTAGGGTTCAGAGTTGGTTCTGTTGCATATTCAACCGATTTGGTAAAGTTACCACAAAGATCGGTAGAATCTTTGAAAAATCTCGATATTTGGATTCTTGATTGCCTTAGATACTCTGTATCTCCTTCCCACATTCCACTAGAGTTGGTACTACACTGGACTCAAGTTTTGTCACCAAAATTAACTGTACTAACTCATATGTCACACTCTATTGAGTATGAAGAGATAAAAAAGATGCTACCCTCAAACATCGTTCCAGCATACGATGGTATGATTCTAAGCAATCTCACTGTTACAGAGTCTAGCTAAAGGCAATGGAGCTCATAATATCAGTATTTAAAAAGTAAGGTGCGTAGATTGTGTCGGCTGACAGGTATTTTTGCTTGAACTTTAGTTAAGTTGCTGATAGAAGTAGGTGAAATCAATAACTAGTTTCTAAGCGGTTTATGTCTAGAAGATGTAGCTTAAATTTAACAAAGGGTGTGATGTCTGGTCATACTGTTTCCCACTCCAATATAAAGACGAAACGTAAGTTTCTTCCAAACGTACAAGTATTTTCCTTGCATAGCGATGCACTTAACGTTGAGGTGCGATTTAATGCTACTCCTAGCACCATTAGATCGATAGAGCATAATAACGGTATAGACCAGTATCTTCTTAAGACACCTGCAAATAAGCTTTGCTCTGCAGCAAAAAATCTAAAGAAAAAACTCGTTCGTGTCCTCAAAAATCAAAGCGGTAGCCGCTCCGCCCTGTCTTGAATCTGCATATAGCGTTCCACATCCATTTGGTTGAAGCGATATTTGTGGTGCTGTAACGTCTGACCAAGTTTCTTTTTGTATCGGTTTCTCTTTGAATTATACCGATTCTTATTTTTAAATGATTCAAAACGGGTTTTGTGAAACTCGGCTCTGCGCAGGTATTTCAATACGCTTACGCAGCCTCATCCTCAAATCCATTTGCCTGATTTAATCTGAAACTTGGTACTACTCGTTGGTCCACAAACACCTGAACGATTTGATTTTCACATCGGCTTTTGTGATCCCAAGGTGCGGATAGCAGACTAGATTTCCGTTCGTGTCAAATATTCCAGGGGTAGTCGACAGAACTAAGCTATTTGGAGGTTCAACACCTTGGTGATCAAAATCAGTCCTCAGAAGATTCTGCCCATTTTTACCTAGAGCTGTTACTTTCAATGTAAGAGGGGTCTCTAGTTCAATAACAAACCTGTTATCCCAGGTGATCTCTGCGTTTGGTAAAATGTGTTTTGAACTTTCCACACTTCTTAATTCTCGATAAAACAGTATTTTGTCTTTTTTCTTTACTATTTCAACCCCTCCAAGTGTTTTATGAAGTATTTGTTGAGCTTTAATGTTTTTATATAGGTGCAATAAACTAGCAAGCCTACAAACTTCCTTTCCTCCGTTAAATTTGTTGATAATTTTGGAGAGAAGTTTAAGAGCTATTTCTTCATGCAAGGCACAAAAATCTAAATGCTCACAAAAGATAAAACCATAGATATTTATGTTACACATTCTATAGAAACAGGAGTCTACCTCTTGATCGATAAATGTTCTGACCCGATTCATATTGTCGGCAAACAGTGCGAGCCTGTTGATCCAAAGCTCTTTATTTGAAAGTTGACTAAATAAAGTTCGTATTTTTACTCTTTCAAATAGTTGATTTTGGTTTGACTTGTCTTCAACCCAGCTCCATCCAGCTTTGGATATTGTGTAACATATCTGATGTCTATGAAACGGTAATAGAGGCCTTATAATCTTAATACCGTTTAGTATAGTTTGTGTTGGAATACCTATTGCTCCGTTCACACCACTTCCTCGAGATATTCTCATGAGAACTGTTTCTGCCTGATCGTCCTTATTATGACCTGTAAACAGATATTCCAATCCATTCTCTTGACAGTATTTTGTTAGTAGGTCATATCTAGCTTCCCTGGCAGCCTTCTGTATATTGCTTAAAGGCTTATTCCAGAAGATCGGAAGTATTTTCGCCCTTAGCCCATACGATTCCAAGATCGATACTACATATTCTGCCTCCACTGAGGATTCCTGCCGTAGTTTGTGATCTACAACTAAGCACGTTAGATCTATTCCTTTTCTTGCAGACCAAAATTGCGACAAATGACACAAGCACATGCTGTCTATTCCCCCAGAAACTGAAAGACCAACACGTTTTACATTCTGAGAGTCGAGAAGCAAGTCAAGGTTCAGACAAAACTGCTCTATGTCTACACCGCTTACCATATGTTCCTAACTTGTACTAACAGAAGAGACGGTATAGATACAGTCAAGGTATTTGAGTGGTTGAAAAATAGAAACATAAATTGTTGATATATCCATAATACGTTGTTGATATGATGGCAGATATGTTGTCATTAACAAATTGTCTAAGCAGTTTGACAAAGATATCAACAATTGTCGACATGTCGAACTTAAACTGTTTCAAAAATATTTCAACACAATCACTTAATACTCTGTGAGAAACAAAACCTAACCATTTGGGGTTACTCATGTGTGTGTTTACAACATGTTAGTAAAGTTTTAAGTAAACATAGAACAAGATCTGTTATAAACATATGAACAGTCCAATATTATATATTAGTATAATATATATATAAATCTATATAACAATATGAGGGCGTGTTGATAAAAGATGCTTTTGATCTTGATGAAATTTTTGTAAAGTGTTAGAACTTTTGAACGAAATAAAACTTATATAGTAGATAGAATGGCGATAAACGACTGGGAATTGGTCATAGGTCTGGAGATACATGCCCAAATCGCTTCTGAATCTAAATTATTTTCAAGCAGCTCCGCAAGGTTTAGTCACGAAGCCAATGTGAATGTGTCCTTTATAGATGTAGCAATGCCAGGTATGCTACCTGTTCTAAATAGAGACTGTGTAAAGCATGCGGTTAGAACAGGAATAGCACTAAATGCAGAGATTAATAGGTATTCAGTGTTTGCTAGAAAAAATTATTTTTATCCTGACCTACCACAGGGATACCAAATATCTCAATATGAATATCCTATAATTGGAAAAGGGAAGTTGGAGATCGAGATTGCCGATGGTATAAAAAAGGAGGTCGGCGTTACAAGGATTCATATGGAACAAGATGCCGGCAAAAGTTTTCATGATCAAAGTCCTACAGAGACTTACGTAGATTTAAACAGAGCAGGGGTTGGATTGATGGAGATAGTGACTGACCCCGATATGAGAAGCAGTAAAGAAGCCGGGGAGTTTATGAAAAAGTTAAGGTCGATTCTCAGGTACGTAGGCGCTTGTGACGGAGATATGGAAAATGGTTCCCTTAGATGTGATGCTAATGTCTCTGTAAGGAAAAAAGGAAGCGAGGCTTTTGGCAATAGAGTGGAAGTGAAGAATTTAAACTCGATAAAAAATGTGATGCGCGCCATAGAGTTTGAAAAACAAAGACAGGTTGAGTTGTTAGAATCCGGAGAAATTGTAAAGCAAGAGACTAGGCTTTTTGACGCTGATACTGGCGCTACAAGGGCTATGCGTGACAAAGAAAATGTTCAAGATTACAGGTATTTTTCTGATCCAGATCTGTTGCCACTCATTCTGGATGAGAACTATGTTGAACATATAAGAGCATCATTACCAGAATTGCCAGATCAAAAAAGAAAAAGGTATGTGGAGGATATAGGGCTTTCAACATATGATGCCGACGTCCTGTCTATTGATAAAGAGGTCGCACAGTATTTTGAAGATACGATATCCTTTGGTGCTGATCCAAAAGCTGCTGCAAACTGGATTACTGGTGAATTGTTTGGCAGGCTAAATAAGCACGATCTTAATATTCTCCAGTGCTCCATAAAACCAGAGGAAATAGCCGAATTGCTTTCACTCATAAAGTCCGAAGTCATTTCCGGTAAAATTGCAAAGCATGTTTTTGATGTTATGTTTGCCACCGGAAAAAAGCCTGGCGCTATAGTTGAAGATGAAGGATTGACACAAGTCACAGACTCAAGTGATATAGAAGCGTTTATCGACCAGGTGCTAAAAGAGAACAAAGACAAAGTTGCAGAATACAAAGCAGGAAAAGAAAAGTTGCTGGCGTTTTTTATTGGTCAAGTCATGAAGGTTTCAAAGGGTAGACTTAATCCCAACTCTTTACAAACTTTATTGATCGAGAAATTAAAGAAGTTTTGATGTTATTTAAAGAGTGATTGACTTTATGAGGAAGTTGGTTATATTCTCGTGTAATATTCACCTATGTGTATTTAGGTGTCTCTGGTTTTTTACATATTATTAAAGTTGTAGCAAAGGTGTAATGTGGCACGTATCGCTGGAATAAATATACCGTTAAACAAACAGGTCTGGATTGGCCTGACCTATATTCATGGAGTTGGCCAAAAAAGAGCAGTAGAGATCTGCAAAGAGGCTGGAGTTTTGGCTTCAAAAGATGTAAGAGAGCTGCGCGAAGACGAGATCAGCAAGTTAAGAGAGGTAATAGACTCAAAGTATATTGTTGAGGGTGAGCTCAGACGCGAGGTCTCTTTAAATATTAAGAACCTGATGGATATAAAATGTTATAAGGGTATTAGACACATGAGGAGGCTCCCAGTGCATGGGCAGCGTACGCACAGTAACGCACGTACCAGAAAAGGTAAGGCGGTTGCGATTGCAAATAAGAAGAAAGCAACGAAATAATTGGTAACAAGATGGTACAGGCCAAGAAATCTGCAAAAAAAAGAAACGTGGTAGTAGGTGTAGCTCATGTCCTGGCTACATTTAATAACACTATCGTTACTATTACTGATATCCAAGGCGATGTAGTGGTGTGGTCATCTGCTGGTACTAATGGGTTCAAAGGGTCAAGGAAATCTACTCCCTATGCTGCTCAAGTAACAGCTGGTAAAGCTGCCTCTAGGGCTATGGAGTACGGTTTGAAAACCGTGTCGGTTAGGGTTAAAGGTCCAGGCACCGGTAGAGAATCCGCAATCAGGGCTTTGGTTAGCTCTGGTCTGACAGTTACTACGATCAAGGATGTGACTCCGGTTCCTCATAATGGGTGTCAGCCACCTAAGAGAAGGAGAATCTGATTTTATGTTTTGTTGTGCTGTCCTCTGTGTCGTAAGTAGTTTGTATTAATTTTTTGGTAAGGGAGTAAATGGCAGAAGCTGTGAGAAATATCGTTTCTAGTAACTGGACATCTTTGGTCAAGCCTTCGCAATATTTTCTTGAAAATAATGAAGGCAATGTTTGTACCTTCAGAGTGGAACCTCTTGAGAGAGGCTTTGGTATCACTCTCGGTAATGCTTTGAGACGTATTTTGTTATCGTCGCTTCAGGGTGCTGCTGTAGTCGCCGTAAAAATTGACGGTGTGGAGCACGAGTTTTCGACTATCCCAGGCGTAAGGGAAGATGTTACCGACGTCATTTTGAACATCAAATCTATTGTTATAAAGTACGCTGGACACGAGAGAAAAAAGATTAGATTGTCTGTGACTGGTGAAGGGCCTGTCCTCGCAGGACAGATTCAGACCGCAGATGATATCGAGATTGTTAACAAAGATCTAGTCATCTGTCACTTGGCCAAAGATGCAAAAATAGATATAGAGTTTTTTGTAAGTAGTGGTAAAGGCTATATAGCCTCTTCAGAACATCAACTGGCCGACTCCCACATCGGCCTTATTACCGTTGACTCCCTTTTCTCTCCTGTTAAGAGAGTAACATTCAAAGTGGAGCACAGCAGAATTGGCTCAGAAACAGAGTACGATAAGTTGTACCTAACTGTTGAGACTAACGGCGTGTTGACCCCAGAAATAGCCTTGTCTCTTGCCGCAAAGATACTCCAGGATCAGCTCCAGATGTTCATAAACTTTGAAGATACAGAGGAGTGTATAGAGGATGAAAAGGACGAGTTGCCGTTTGATCCTGTATTGTTAAGAAAAGTAGAGGATTTGGAATTGTCTGTGCGTTCTCACAATTGTCTCAGAAACGATAATATTAGGTATATAGGTGACTTAGTCATTAAAACTGAGTCTGAAATGTTGAGAACACCTAACTTTGGCCGTAAGTCTTTAAATGAAATTAAAGAAGTACTCCTTAGTATGGGCCTGAGGTTCGGTATGGTGGTATCAGGATGGCCTCCTGAGAACATTGAAGATCTTATCAAACAGTACGAAGAGAAGTAGAAATAACAATAAGGTATAGCAGCTATGCATCACAAGATTAAAGGTAGGAAGTTTGGTAGGCACACAGGACATAGACGTGCGCTTTTTAAGAATCTAAGTAAGTCCTTGATACTGCACGAGCAGATCACAACTACTTTACCCAAAGCTAAAGACTTGAGGAGTGTTGTGGAGAAGTTGATCACACTCGGTAAGAGAGGAGATTTACATGCTAGGAGACAAGCTATGCAATACCTCGGCGATTCACCAGAGGTAAAGAAGCTGTTTGACGTCGTAGGTCCGAGGTACGTAAATAGAAACGGCGGGTATACCAGAGTTCTAAAGGCGGGCTTTAGGTTCGGTGATTGCGCTCCTATGGCTGTTATTGAGCTTGTAGACCGTGACCTTTTGGCTAAGGGTGCAATAGTTGGTGCTAAAAGTGGTGCGAGTGAAGTCAAGCAAGGAGCCTTATCCGCTTGAGTGTATGGGTTCTGACAGATGACAGAGTTGGAAGCTCTAATCAAGCTAAAGCTCTTGCCTCTCTCCTCGGCTTAACATTTGAAGAAAAGTTCCTAAAATACAGAAAACTCATATCATTTGTTTATCTTCACAGAAACAAGCTTAGCGTTTTGGAAGCTGAAAGCCTTGATGCTGTTCGTGATCACTGTGATGTTGAGCTAGTAATTAGCAGTGGACGAAGGGCTTCTGTGGTTGCTTTGGGTCTAAAGGAACTAAACAAAGATCTGAAGGTTATACAGATTTTAAAGCCTGCATTTTACTACAGTAACTTTGATATAGTTTTGTTACCTAGCCATGACAAGAGGTGGTGGAGGAGATATCCTAATAATGTTGTATTTTACGATGGTGCTATCTCATACCTTTCTCCTGATAAGCTAAACAGTGAGTGGAACAGATGGTTTCATTCTCACAGTCATGAGGCTGAAATAAGTGCGGCTAATCCTACCAAATTCATTGCAGTCCTAATTGGTGGCAATAGCAAAGGCTGTAGGTTTAGCGATCGCAATATTGATGAGATTCTTAGCTGTCTGTTAGAAATACAAAATAACCTTGATGCTTATTTTTTGATTACGTGTAGCAGGAGAACTACTAACAACCACGTTACCAGGCTGATGGATGGTTTATCGTGCAACGGTCTCAAGCATCACCTCTACGTACCAGATGATTCTAATGCATCAGATAACCCATATATGGCCTTTTTAGGTGGAGCAAGTGCAGTGATCGTTACTGGTGATTCAATATCGATGTGTAGCGAAGCCTGTGCAACCGGAAAGCCAGTATACGTATATGCTAGAGATGGTATGGTAAGTAGTAAGCATTGGAGATACATCAAAGAATTAGTGAAATCAGGACAAGCTACTCTTTTAAATGATGGAACTGCGGTTCACGTATGATACAAGATTTATGAAAGCAATGGCGATCATAGAAATGCAGTCAATGTAATGCAGTGAATGAGGGGAAGATGGGCGAATGGCAAGGGGTAAAATTTACTAAAGGTTAAAGTAACCAGTAAAAACCTCCGTTGCAGGGCCTGTCATATGTATATCACCATTATCCTCTATTCTTATGCACAACTCCCCCCCCGGTAGCCTAACAGTACAGCTATTACTAAGTAACCCCTTACGATGTCCTACGGCTACCGTTGCGCACGCCCCTGACCCGCATGCCAATGTCATGCCCGCACCTCTCTCCCATACCTTAAGGTTGATAAGCTGTGGATGAACTATTTGCGCAAAATTAACGTTTGCCATTTCCGGGAACATATGGTGGTGCTCAAAGTAATGGCCGACCTGTGAAATACTAAGTGCAGTAAAGTCATGTAAGAAAAAAACAAGATGAGGGTTCCCTATTTGAACAGCATGTCCTATTTTCAAGTCATCATTCTCAAAGCACTCATGATCTTGAAATGATATGCTCATAGGATCGATGTCATTTAATAGAGGAATTGTCTTCCAGTCAAAATTTGCTCTGCCCATGTTAATTTCATAGTTATTGCCATTAACATAAAAGCTTAAAATTCTGTCTCCTACCTCTATAGTCCCATGTTCTAGTTTAAGAAGTTTGGTAACACAACGAGTCGCATTGCCACAAGCCCCTGAACTAGAACCATCTTGATTAAATATCGTCATCTTGCAGTCTGCAATTTTGGAGTTCTCTATGATGATCAACTGATCGCAACCAACACCATATCTTCTATCAGCAATCTTCCAAATATTTGATGCATCGTAATGCAAGTCAATGTTACGTCCGTCTATAATAACAAAGTCATTCCCAAGACCATGCATTTTGACAAATTTTACCATCAATAATCACCGCTGATACTGTTAAATAACCACACTACTGCAATTGTCTTTATCTATGTGGCATTAGTTTTGTACATCTTGTGTCTGGAAAATGTCAACTTTTACTTATTTATACAAGTTTTATATGTTTTACAAAAATTGTCGACAAATCAATGAAGTATTATTATACCTATTGTGTGCATTGTTTGTTTAGCATAAAAAACCTTATCGACCTTTAACATGAAGAAGCTTTACATAAAAACTTACGGATGTCAGATGAACGTCTATGATTCTGCCAAGATGGAGGCCTTGTTAAAACCACATGGCTTTGTAGCATCAAAAACATTAGTGGATGCAGACCTGGTCTTGCTAAACACATGCCATATCAGAGAAAAAGCAGCAGAAAAGGTATATTCGCAGCTTGGTAAGTTAAAAAAGATAAAAGAAGCAAAAGCAGCCAAGGGTCAAGATATGATGATTGTAGTCGCAGGCTGCGTAGCCCAGGCTGAAGGTGAAGAAATAGCGAGAAGAGCTGGTTATGTAGATATCGTAGTAGGACCACAGTCCTACCATAACCTACCTGAACTCATTGAAACTGCTAAGAGAGAAAAAAGATGGGTTGTAAATCTAGATTTCCCCGTAGAGTCAAAATTTGACTTTCTACCAGAGGAAACGCAACAGGCTGGTCCATCTGTTTTTCTTACCGTGCAGGAGGGGTGTAATAAATTTTGTCATTTTTGTTGCGTGCCATTTACCAGAGGTGCCGAATATTCCAGAACAGTAGGTGAAATATATAGAGAAGCAGTAAAGGCCGTCGCGCATGGAGCAAAAGAGATTACACTGCTAGGACAAAATGTCAGCGCATATCGTGGAGAAGGGAGTGATGGTCAACTCTGGAGTTTGGGTAAGTTGATTCATCATATAGCCAGAATCAAGGGGCTGAATCAAATAAGGTATACGACGTCACATCCCGTTGATATGCTAGATGATGAGCTTTTGAGAGCACACAGTGAAGAAGAAAAACTAATGCCATTCCTGCATTTGCCAGTCCAGTCTGGTTCTGACAGAATATTGAAGCTAATGAACAGGAAACACACCAAAGAGTACTATATAGAAGTGATAGAGCGCTACAGAAGTATTTGTCCTGATATTGCCTTTTCATCCGATTTTATCGTCGGATATCCTGGTGAGTCAGACAAGGATTTTGAAGAAACCCTTGATCTAGTTAAAAAAGTGAAGTTTGCACAATCGTACTCATTTAAATACAGCCCAAGACTGGGAACTCCTGCCGCAGTGTTGCAAAATCAGGTGCCAGAAGAGATCAAAGAAGAAAGGTTAGCGGCCCTACAGGCACTTTTAAAGGGTCAACAGGTGGAATTCAATGAGAAAGCAATCGGTACAAAGCAGACGGTACTGGTGTACGAAACGGGTAAGCACCCCAATCAGTACAGAGCAAAATCAAGACATATGCAAAATGTGGTGGTAGAAGGGTATGATGGGTCTGCCCAAGACGTGTTAAACACTTTCTTGGAAGTTGAGATACTGAAGTCTAATTCCCATACTTTATTTGCAAAACCTCTCTAATTTGAAGTGGAATATAGTTCTAACAAAAAATTAAACCTAGTGTTTGCAAATATTAGCAAAATTTCATTGCTGTCGGTTTTGATGGCGACTATGATCAAAATATAATAATAGCAAGTATAGATTCGTATTTATATGTCAAATTCTGTAGAAAACGGTGGTAGAACAGCTCCAAGTCTTGATCATGGCTTTCTTCACGGGGATGGTGTACATGACTGTGTCAAGGAAATTATGCCACTGCATCGATGCGCTTTTCCAAGTATTGGAATGGCAGGTACAATCGCGGCATTGGAAATACCAGGCGTGTTGGTTGGACAGCTTGCTCCACCACCTACTCCTCTTGGCATCGTACCAACCATCCCAATTGGTATTACACATGGAGGTCACTAAGTCCTTGTCCATTGTGAGCATACGAGATGATATAGATGCCTGAAATTAAGGAATTAGGCGGTCACACCGTCGATCTCAGTATCGCAAATATCAAGGAACTAACGAACTTTGCGCAACTTCTCGCAAAGCAACTAGAACCTCCATTTATAGTTTGCCTAAGAGGAGATCTTGGTGTTGGAAAGACAACCATCGCAAAGCATATTATCAATCATTTGTCATATCCTCTTGTTCAAGAGGTTACTAGCCCTACTTTTAATATTGTTCACATTTATGACACCAATAAAGGACCAGTATGGCATCTTGACCTGTACCGTATTCAATCAGTGGTAGAACTGAAAGAAATTGGTATAGAAGATGCCATGAGCAATATCATGATCGTAGAATGGCCAGAGATCATTGTAGATTTATTGGGGGGTAAAGATGTACTGGATATTAAAATGGCTTTTGGAGATGTCGAAGGCTCAAGAAATGTAAATGGTACATTCTATGGAGCTAATGGTAAATGTAAACTCGACAAATTTAAATAGTCCTGTTAAATTAACCACTGTGGCATCTAAAATATGGAAGGGTGGCCGAGCGGTCTAAGGCGTGCGCCTGGAAAGTGCATATACTTGCGAGAGTATCAAGGGTTCGAATCCCTTTCCTTCCTCCACGATCCCATAATTCCTTTCTTTCCTTCATCATCCTCAAATCCATTTGCATTTGACAACAACTTAACAGATAACTTTTGCATAGATTCTTTTCATTCCAACTAATTTGCGGACAGGCTCTTAATTTACTGTTAACCTTTTTGATTTATGATAAATCAAATCGAGTGATTAATGTGTCTTTTAATGCCTTTGTTGATCTTGTTGATGTGTGTACTGTTTATACCAGTCGTCTATGCTGACGAGATTCCATACAAGCAGTACAAATACGTCCCGACCTACCAGGAGCTCCAGTATATAGAAACGTTTCAAGATTGGCAGGTATATAGAGATTTGAAGGATCCATATAGCTGCTACGCCATATCCGTGCCTTATAGAACAAAAGGAGTATTCAGACAACGCAATACACCATTCTTTGGTGTCGTATATCGTGGAACTGACCAATACTCATTATTTGTATACCAAGGTTTTGAAGTCGACAGCCATAAAAATTCAATGATACAAATAAGCGACAGAAATCATATGCTCACAACACAAGCGAAAGGGTTTGCATCCACCTCCTCTTCCGTACAAGATGTGGAGCTTATCAACGATATAATTGAAAATCAGGATTATTTGAATATTAGAAGCGTTGACACTTCAAGTAACGTATCCGTAGATTTTTACTCTTTAAAGGGTTTTACAAGCGCAGTCAACTTTTTAAACACTAGCTGCTTTCAGTAATTCTAAGCCGTATTTCAAGTGCCATGGCTGTTTCCAATAAATCTCGACACTATAGGATCTTGTGAGTTTTCAAGTTCTGTGATATTGCCAGACCATATAATCCCTCCATCGTGTATCATCGCTATCGTGTCGGCTATTCCTTTCACGCATTTCAGATCGTGTGTAATAGTCACAGTCGCTGCTCCCAATTCTCTGGATAGCTTCCCAATTAGTGCAGTGATAGTCTGACTCATGATCGGATCAAGACCAGTAGTCGGTTCATCAAAAAATATCAAGCTAGGGTTCAGTGCTATTGCCCTTGCAAGGGCGACACGTTTTTGCATTCCTCCAGAAAGTTCGGCAGGATATAAGTGCATCTTGCTTGCATCCAATTCCACCAAGGATAGCTTATGCATCGCCATTTCTTTCGCTTCACTAGGCTTCATACCTGCCTGTAATGACATAAATGCAACGTTCTCCCAGACCTGTAGGCTGTCAAAAAGTGCACCTCCCTGAAATAGTACCGCAAATGTCCCTAGCATGTTCGTTCTTTTTATGATTGGTGTGAACGTAACATCCTCGCCACCTATCATTACCACACTACCGGGGTCAGGTAGCAGTATTCCGATTATTGACTTAATCAAAACAGACTTTCCACAACCGCTTGGTCCGATAATTACAAAGGATTCGCCTTCTTTCACTTCGAGATTAATGTTTGACAGTACTTGAATCCCGTTAAACGACTTTGAGAGATTTTGTACTGCAACTTTGACTTTTACCATTTATCGCCTACTTCATAATTTGACTGTATTTCAAGATTCTTACCTTTGTACAAATAAGATGCCCGTGATGATGTAGTTACTTAATAGTATTAAAATCGATGCGGTAACAACTGCTTGTGTTGTAGCTGTACCCACACCCTTAGCTCCTTTTTGAGAGTAGTAACCACAGTAACAACCTATTATAGTAACTATGAAACCAAACGCTCCAGCTTTGATTAGTCCAGACAGCACATCGTCCATTTCAAGAAACTGTAGTGTATTGCGTAAGTATACCTCAGAGGAGAACCCAAGTTTGTATACCCCTACCAGATACCCACCAAGAACTCCTATGATATCCGCAACCAACACTAGGCATGGCAACGCTATAGTCCCCGCCAACACTCTCGGCACTACGAGATACTTAAAAGGATTTGTATTGAGTGTGTAAAGTGCGTCTATTTGCTCAGTTACTCGCATTGTAGCTATTTCTGCTGCGATCGCAGCACCAACACGGCCGGCTAACATTAAGCCACCCAAAACCGGTCCAAGTTCACGCGTGATAGAAAGAACAACAACAGAGGCAATGGCACTTTCAGCATTGAATCTAGAAAACCCAGTGTAGCTTTGCAACGCGAGTACAGCACCAGTAAAGGCAGCGGTCAGACCTATCACTGGCAATGAGTAGTAACCAATGCTGACCATCTGTTGCATGAAGTGTCGTAGCTGTAACTTACCAGAGCACATAGCTAAAAGCGTGTTAAGAATGAAGATGATGCATCTCCCTAAAGTACTAGTGAAGTCCAAAGAAAGCCTGCCTGTAGATCTGATAAAGTTCATAGCTGTATTTAATTTGTACACTTTCAATACTATGGTATAGTAATGGAAAGGGCAATCTATATCAACAGTTACTATACTGCTACTTGTTTAAAATGATCTACACATATTTGATAGCTATACTAATAAGTTATATCTGTGGCAGTGTTCCATTTGGTCTGCTTTTGTCGAGAATACAAGGCTTAGAAGACATTAGAAGCGTTGGATCCCGCAATATTGGAGCGACTAATGCTTGGCGAGTAGGTGGTAAAAGACTGGGTATATTGACATTTGCTTTGGACGTTTTAAAGGGAGTGGTAGCCATTGTGCTCGTGCGGGTACTACATGGACATCCTATGGTACTTGCAGTTGCTGGAGTGGCAGCTGTGTACGGCCACGTGTTTCCGATATGGTTAGATTGGAAAGGTGGAAAGGGTGTGGCAACTTCTTTTGGAGTGTTGATATCGGTAGTGCCATATCTTGGTTTCCTTTTTAGCATTGTGTGGCTGCTTACATTTTTGGTGACTAGAATCGCATCTATTGCTTCGCTTTTGGCGATAACTGTGATCGTAATAGCCTCGTTATTTTTACTGAGCACACCTTATGTGCTTATGGTGTTTGCTCTGTTCGTCGTTATTACTCTAAAACATACAGAAAATATCAGGCGTATTCTATCAGGTGAGGAGAAAACCTTTATATTCTGATCCTTAGGTGTTTAGGATTATTTTGTATAGTTGCTTGACTCGTAGCAAGAAAAACACTATGATACAATGACATGTACAACTGGTTTTATGAACAATTAAAGTGATAAGCTATTACTCTCTATAAAAATCTGCAAAATTCACGAATACGTAGTATAAGTTTAATACGCTCGAGCAATGTTTACATCAAGCCAGAAGATCGTCAGTATCACAAAAGTTTTGAGCTTTCCTTCCTCTGCTTTCACTAAGGTTCTCTATTACACTCTTTCTCCTTTAGCTTCTCTCCACGAAGCCTTGTCCTCTTATTGCTGTTCTCCAATTTCTTATTGGCGATATTGAGACTACGTCTTAATATTTGTCCCTTAAACTATCTAGAAAATACATATTGGAGAAAAATCATGGCATCGACTACATTTATTAATCACCACATGGTGACCCATGAACGGTGGGAAAATTTTACACAGACCGATCACAATACGTGGAAAATATTATTTGAAAGGCAATCCTCATTATTGCAACAAAGAGCAGCTAAAGAAGTGATCCAAGGCTTAGAGAAATTGGAGATTTGCAATGATCAGATTCCTAAATTCCGTGACATCAATCGCATGTTAAAGCAAGAAACTGGTTTTGTTGTCGTACCGGTTAAGGGATTGATTCCTGAAGATTTATTTTTTCAATTCTTATCAGAACGGAAATTTCCATCTACTTGCTTTATTCGCAATAGCAATCAACTTGATTACTTGGAAGAGCCAGATATATTCCATGACGTTTTTGGCCATATACCATTACTAGTTCATCCTGTATTTGCAGACTTTATGCAACTTTTTGGGCGTAAGGGGTTAGAAGCGATTGAGTTGGGGATGCTGAAGTTTGCTGCTACTCTATATTGGTTCACTGTTGAGTTTGGCCTCATACAATCTACAGATGGCTTAAGAATATACGGAGGTGGGATTGGTTCCTCCAAAGGGGAATCAATTTACTGCCTGGATTCTGAACTGCCGACTCGTGTTAAGTTTAATACATTGAGGGTTATGAAGACACAATATCATATTGATTCTTTCCAAAGAACATACTTTGTGATAGAAAGTTTCCAACAGCTCTTTGACGCATTACACAATCTTAATTGGCAAGAGGTTGGTAGGACTTGTATGTCATTTCCAGAAATTGCACAAGGTATTGCACTCAATGATCAAGAAAAGATATAATAGGAGGATCAATTATGACTAGAATATGCGAATTAAGTGAAAAGAAGTGTATACCATGTCATGGAGGCATCTCTCCATTTGGAGAAAATGAAATTGCTAGACTTTTAAAGGAATTACAAAGTCAATGGTTAGTAAATGAATTAGGACATCTTTATAAAATTTATCAATTCTCTAATTTTGTCGATTCAATGGACTTTGCTAATAAAATTGCGGAAGTTGCAGAGCAGGAACAGCACCATCCTGATTTAACCATATCTTACGGGCAATGTGTCGTGGAAATATGGACGCATAAGATTAATGGCTTGAGTGAAAGTGATTTTATACTAGCAGCAAAAATAGATGGAATAATAGGCGCTAACCCTTTAAGCGCATGAATAAATGGGCGGTATGGGGGAGGAGGGGCCGTTGTAGGTAGGGGTCGGTATGCTGTTCATTAGGGCTGATGAACGTCTGGGACACCCTAGCAATGTGTTTGTAAAATTAGTATCATTGGATCGATTGTGAAGGTCTGTCTCCATCATCGTAGTTCCATCACACTATTAGATCTCCCATTCATTACCTAACATGTGATAGGAGTTGATAACGCTCAAGGGCTTTTTTCCTAGAGGTTGCGCAGTCTACTATGGGTCTTGGATACGTGACGTCTAAAACAACTCCTGCTGACTTCAAGACATTTTCAGGAGCAGTCCATGGCTTAAATAGATATTTGTCTGGAATATTTTTTAACTCAGGTACAAATTTCCTAGTATAATTGCCGTTACTGTCAAATTTCTCACCTTGCGTTATTGGGTTGAAGATTCTAAAGTACGGTGCTGCGTCAACCCCTGAACCCGCAACCCATTGCCAACTTGCACTGTTATTTGCTAGATCAGCATCTATAAGACAATTCCAAAACCACCTCATTCCATGTTGCCAATGAATGTTCATGTTCTTTACAAGAAACGATGCAGCAATCATTCTAACTCTATTGTGTATATAGCCTGTTTGCCACAACTCCCTCATGCCAGCGTCAATGATGGGATATCCAGTGTTCCCTCTCTTCCAACACTCTAAGAGGTCATGATTATTCTCCCATGAAAATGTGTCAAACTTCTTGTTAAAGTTTGTCTTATGAAGTTCTCTAAAATGATATAACAAGTAGCATGAAAATTCCCGCCAAGTGATTTCACTAACAAAATGCTCAACATCATCACTGTTAGTGTCCGTTTTTGAAATATTTTCAATGGCTTTCAAGATTTGTGCCGGAGATATCTCACCAAAGTGCAGATGTGGTGAAAGTCTCGACACGTAATCGTTTCCAGGGTAATTACGCCCTTCTTTATATCCATGTAGCTTGTTGCTCATAAAAGACTTCAGCTTACTTTGTGCTGACACTTCCCCAATATCCCAGATCTTTTGTATGTTTTTATACCAAGGGTGTTGCGGAAGTAATTGAAGATCAGCTAATGTTGTAGCATTGTCAGTATCTTTAACGCATTTGAAACCTTGTGGTGTCTCCACCGGAGTACGATGCCCTATAGATCGGGATTTATTTTTGTACGCAGTAAATATCTTATAATAATCTCCATCTTCTTTGAGAATCTGTGTCGGTAGCCACAAGTAATTGCTGTTAAACACCTCAAAGGTAGCATTGTGTTCTAAACAGACTCTTCTCACGGATTTCTCTTGATCAAGATGCCATGGTTCATAGCAGGCATTGCAGAATACATGTCGTACCTTGTACCGATCGATGAGTGATGCAATGATCTTTGCAGACTCACCAATGTAAAGATTTAAACTGTTCTCCAAAGACTTGTTTAATTTGCTGAGGGAGTCCTGCAGCCACACCTTAGTTGCATCACCCATTCTAAGATCGTCGGTGGCACAATCATCAAAGATGTATATAGGAATGATATCCCCGATCATTACACCTCCTAGAATGGCAGGGTTGTCCGATACTCTTAAGTCTTGTCTGAACCAAACTACTGAAGCCATTTTGTTTACATATGTTCTTTAAATCGTCATTTTATATAAACAAAATGATGTCCTGACAAATGATAAAATTAGACCGTTCTGTAAGTGCTCTAATTCTTATATCATATTCCAATTCAAGTATTCAGTGTAGTAGATGGCGTTGTCTGAACTACAATGGTTCTGGAGTGTTCAGATGGCGTCCCTGATCAAGCAATAAAAGCTGGCCAGTCATAGACTTCATCCTTAATGTAAAGTCTATAGCATCACATACACCATCGACACTTGGACCATGAGAGATCAAACACTTCGCATTCTGCTTCTCAAAATTGGCGTGAGATTGATTCGTATTTCTCAGGACATTGCTCAAGCCAATTGCGTTCACTCTTACCGTAGGAGCCATTTGGTAGGCCGCAAGCTTCGTAAATTCCCATAACGCATTTTTGGATAATCCGTAAGACATGAAGTTGCTTGGCATTCTTAAAACACAGTAATCCAGTATGTTGATAATGTTATATTCACGAGGTAAAACACCATCAACACTCCCTAAAAGATTACTGTCCTCCATTTTAAGATACTCGTAGTATTTTGAGCTTAAAAATAATGGAGCGGCAAGATTCACGCTCATATGCTCCATGAGATTGCTATACTCAAAATCCTCTATCTTGTCATTTCTGAAATACGCAGCATTGTTGACAAGCAGTGCACAGTGATGGCGTACTTGAAACAATTCTTGAGCAAGTCTCTCTACGTCTCCAATCTTGCAAAAGTCTGCCTGTAGTAAAGTACATGAACCCCCTTCTGCTTCTATATTATATGCTAATTTTAATGCTTCTTTCCTCGATTTGTTATAGTGGGCAATGATATTCCAACCATTACGCGCTAAAAATAAAGCTATGGCACCCCCTAAACGCTTGGAAGCACCGGTAATAAATGCTGTTCCTTTACTTTGACTCACAAATTCTCTAGACTTATAGTTTAAAACCTGGTACTCCTGTTTACCATATCAGTAGAACTAGCTTTTGCATACAAAACGTAAGTACAAACAAGGAGATATAAAAAGCATATGGAACATTCAGGGTATTTGGCTGATGTGCTAATATTGCTTAGCGCCTCCGTGTTTATCGTAGTAGTATCAAAAAAGCTAAGGTTAAGTCCGGTATTGGGATACCTGATAGTAGGGACCGCAATTGGAGAACATGGCTTAAACTTAATCGAAGCGTCGGAATCGTCACACTACCTGGCTGAATTCGGTGTCGTCTTTCTTCTGTTCGTTATAGGCTTAGAACTAAGTTTTGAACGTCTGATACAAATGCGTGCACACGTTTTTGGGTTCGGAGGCTTACAGCTACTCCTGACCACCTGCGCTATTGCAATGCTCATGAATCGCTTTTACAAGATGGATATCAGCGTCATGATACTTGTGTCCGCTGCATTTGCACTTTCTTCTACAGCAATAGTGTTGCAAGTGCTAGCAGAAAACAAACGTCAGTCAAGCCAGGTTGGAAGACTCTCCCTAGCCGTGTTGGTGATGCAGGACTTCGCCGTAGTCCCACTCCTAGCTATACTGCCTATTATCACACAGCCTAAAGACGACATCATAAACGCAATTCTAGCCGCAGGTATTAAAGCAGTCATCGCTATAATAATCATTACGCTTGCGGGTAGGCTGCTGCTTCGCCCCTTCTTCACCGTTATTGGTTCAGTCAAAAGTGAAGAAGTATTTGTATCGACCACTTTACTGCTCGTATTGGCAGCGGCTTCTCTAACGAACGAATTAGGTCTATCAACCGCTACAGGTGCATTCATTGCCGGTATACTGATAGCTGAGACAGAATATAGAAACAAGGTTGAGAACAACATACTGCCCTTCAAAAGCTTGCTCCTTGGTCTCTTCTTCATGACAGTTGGTATGACAATTAACGTTGATTTTATACTACAAAATCTCAGCAAGGTTTTTGTGCTATCGTCGATTTTGTTGTTGATCAAGGGGTTCATCATCTTCATACTATCCAAGATATTTAGATTCAGAACAGGAGCTGCAATTCATTCAGGCCTCTTGTTGTCCCAAGGAGGCGAATTTGCATTCGTACTGTTTGGTTTAGCGGCCCAACAAAGTATCATAGGCAAGGATTTAGCTCAGCTCTTATACATGGTGGTCGCCGTGACAATGGCAGTAACACCACTTCTTTCGATCGTAGGCGCCTATATAGAAGATAGGCTAGATCTCGAAGAAGAGTTGGAAGCTAATCAGGCCTTTAAAGGGGTGAGCGATCTAAGTGGGCACGTCATAGTAGCGGGCTTTGGAAGAGTAGGGCGCGTTGTTGCTTATATGTTGTCTCAAGAGCACGTCAACTATATAGCAGTTGACAGCAATTACGCACTTGTCAAAAAAACAAGAGATCAAGGCTTTCCAATTTACCACGGCGATCTCGCAATGATCGATATCTTACAAGCTGTGGGTACAAATAGGGCAGCAGCTATTATTTTGACAATGGGAGACAAGTTATCTATTAGAAAGGCGATCAAAACGATAAGAGCTAACTTTAAAAACTTAGATGTCATCGTAAGAGTCGAAGATTATAAGCACGGCAAACAGCTTCAAAAGCTCGGGGCTACTGCAGTCGTACCATCAACGATCGAGACAGGTCTCCAGTTAGGTGGCGCATTGTTAAAGTTGTTGAAAATCCCTGAGCACGAAACATTAGCCATGAAAGAAATGATCAGGCAAAACGATTATTTGGTTACCGAAGAGATGGAGCTCTTTAGAGGTATGACAAGCCGCAACAAGTCTGCAGAATCCTCTAAAGATGATACGGCTCATACTTCTAACACCGCAACAGAACGAGGTAGCATCATAACATAATCCGTTTACGAGTCTACGAGCGATATGATTGCAAGATTTACAAACTTCAGGCTATTGTTAAGCGATGCAGCAGACAGGGGGATTCTCTTGCTCTTTGCAACCTTTCTTGCTTTGTTGATGACAAACTCAGACCTCCACTCCAATTATCATCACATACTACATACAGAACTGGGTATAGTAGTAAATAAGTATATTATGACGATGTCATTTCATAGTTTTGTGAACGATGCACTGATGGTGTTGTTCTTCTTCACTATTGGTATGGAAATAAAACGAGAAATGGTTGAAGGTCATCTCTCATCGTATCAACAAAGAATACTCCCAGTAGTAGCAGCGTGCTTCGGTGTAATAGTGCCAAGTTTGATATACACCTATTGCAACTATCATAGCGATACCAACCTAAAAGGCTGGGCAATACCATCTGCAACCGATATTGCATTTGCCATTGGTATGCTTAGTCTTTTTGGTAAAAACATTCCTACCTCATTGAAGGTATTTCTGACAGCTCTCGCCATTATAGACGACTTAATAGCTGTTATAATTATCGCATTTTTTTACACCACTACCATCAACATAGAGTTTCTCTTTCATGCAACCATCATCATAGCGCTCCTTTTTACCTTAAATAGACTTAAAATAGTATACAAGACTATATACACAGTATTTGGACTGCTATTATGGTATTGTTTCTTGAAGTCTGGTGTACATGCCACAATTAGCGGTGTAATCTTGGGCTTCCTTGTACCATTGTACTATCCAGATGATGAATCCGCATCCCCACTGAAAGAGCTGGTAGCATCTATACAGCCGTTTGTGGTATACTTCATATTACCATTGTTTGCTTTCACAAATAGTGGATTGGTACTGAAAGGCTTAGGCATAAACGAGCTTGCTAACTCTATTACCGTGGGTATCATCTTGGGTCTGTTTATTGGAAAACAATCAGGAGTCATGTTAGCCGTGTATCTTCTTATTAAGTTGAAAATATCAAATATGCCAAGTGGTGCTACTTTCGGAACCTTCTACGTTGTTTCAATCTTTTGTGGTATAGGGTTCACAATGAGTCTCTTTGTGGGTACACTTGGGTTTAACCTAGAACCTCAAAATATTGCACAAGTACAGTTGGGGGTACTTCTAGGATCTCTCGCAGCTTCCATATACGGAGCGATAATTGGAAAAGTAGTAGCAACACTAACATCAACAAAATAAGTATGTTCAGAAAATATGAAATCATGATAGCGTTACGTTACCTGAAAAGTAAACGTCAGGAAGGTTTCATATCCGTTGTAAGTGCCTTTAGCTTTGTTGGTATAGCTCTGGGTGTTGCAACTCTCATAATAGTGATGTCTGTTATGAACGGTTATGAGGTTGAGTTGATACAAAGAATACTGGGAATTAATGGCCACATTACCGTCGTATCTTCAAGTGACAAGATCAGAGACTATCCAGATACCATAACAGCGATCAAAGGCATCAAGGGAGTGGCATTTGTTGCGCCAATGATATCCGAACAAGGTATGATGACGACCAACTACGGTTCATCCGGTATAGCTGTTAGAGCCATGGCCGCAGCTGATATACTGGATAAACCACTTCTTCAATCATCAATTAAAATTGGTAGCCTTGATGATTATGGAGATAATGGAGTCTTGGTGGGAATAACACTTGCTCACAAACTGAGGTTAAAGGTTGGAGATAGTGTTAAAATCATTGTACCACGGTTCGACTCAACTATGATTGGCTCTATCCCAAGAATAAAAACATTTAAAGTAGTTGGTATATTTGACGTAGGAATGTACGAGTACAATGCTACAACTGTTTTTATTCCGATACAACCAGCTCAACTACTCTTCAACTATGGTGAAGCAGTCAGCGACATAGAGGTGGTGCTTAAAAAAGATGTGGATATCTATCAAATTAAAACACAACTTGTACATCAGCTGCCTACCGACCTCCAGGTCATCGATTGGACTTTAAGTAATCAAAGTATCATTTCTGTCCTGAAAGTGGAGCGTAGTGTGATGTTTTTAATACTCACGTTAATTATTCTAGTAGCCGCGTTCAATATAATTTCAAGTTTGATCATGTTAGTCAAAGAAAAAGCCAAAAACATTGCGATTTTAAGAACAATAGGTCTAGAAAGACGATCAGTTATTAAAATATTCATACTATCCGGCTCTATCGTTGGCATTATTGGTACGACGTTTGGAGCTGCTTTAGGTATTGTGTTTAGTTTGTACATTGAAAAGGTTAGAGCGTTTCTGGAGTCCTTATTGGGTGTCACGCTCTTTGACCCATTGATATACTTTTTAACACAGTTACCATCAGTAATGGACGTTACCTCCATCATACAGGTTGTAGGTATGTCCATCACACTTTCCATATTGGCTACAATATACCCAGCGTGGAAGGCATCAAAATTGACCCCTGCAGAGGTATTGAGATATGAGTAACGTTACAGAGTCAGACTTTCTTCACCACATTCAAACTCGGGGTTATCTGTACCAATGTACTGATATTGAAAACCTTACGAAGCTAATGCAACAAGAGCCCATTTCCGGCTATATAGGATTTGATTGTACTGCTCCATCGCTTCACGTAGGTAGTCTAATTCAAATCATGTTGCTTAGAACACTACAACAATACGGCTATAAGCCTATTGTGCTCCTTGGTAGCGCCACGACAAGAATAGGCGACCCATCTGGAAAGGATGAGGCAAGAGCTATACTTTCTGAACAAGAAATAGCAAAAAATAAAGCATCAATTCTGGAAGTATTTAAAGCCTTTATCCAATTTGATTGTGGCGACACTGCAAAGGCAGTCATGGTAGATAACAGCGATTGGTTGGAAGAGCTACGGTACATAGACTACCTGAAGGAGTATGGCAAATTCTTCTCCATAAATAAGATGCTAAGCATGGATAGTGTGAAGTTAAGGCTTGAGCGTCAACAGCAGTTAAGCTTTCTGGAATTTAACTACATGGTGTTGCAAGCATATGACTTTGTGGAGCTGTATAGAAGATACGGTTGCAGATTACAGCTGGGGGGGTCTGATCAGTGGGGCAATATTGTGACGGGTGTTGACCTAGGGAGAAGAGTTGGAACACCACAATTGTACGGGATTACATCCCATCTGATTACGACCTCAAGTGGTGCAAAGATGGGGAAAACTGCAAATGGTGCGGTGTGGTTGAACCAAAACGCATTGTCAGTTTATGATTATTGGCAGTTTTGGCGAAACACAGATGATGCTGATGTAGTACGGTTCTTAAAAATGTTTACAGAATTGCCAATATCTGAAATAGATAAGCTTGCCCAATTAAAAGACAAGGAAATTAACGAAGCCAAGATCATCCTGGCAAATGAGGCAACAAGGCTGTGCCATGGACAAGAAGCAATGGAAGCTGCATTGAAAGCCGCACAAGGAGTATTTGTAGATCGTTTAGCAGTAGATGGAATTCCAACATACTTTATAACCCAAGAAGAAATAGGGGAAGGTATGCCGATATTTAAATTGCTACATAAAATAGGACTGACAGAGTCTGGAAGTATGAGCAAGAAATTGATCCAAGGTAAAGGTGTTAGAGTCAATGATCAGCTCATCACAGACGAGTGCTTATTGATATGTAACAATGATTTTAATGTAAGTGGTCTGAAAATTTCCGTTGGTAAAAAGAAGCACTGTTTGGTTCGCCATTCAGCTCGCAATTCATAAAAGTCCCATCAGCCAACTCCCCTAGAACTTGGATAAAACTCCAGTTCCGTTTGATACAACCAACAGTAGATCGCTAATGGAATCTAGGTATTTTTGTAACAAATCTCCCAGCGGTTTCGGTGCAACAACATCATGGATTTTCAAATCCTTACCAATCTGCTTCTCATCGATCAACCATTGTTTTGCTGTCTCTTCGTCACCTATTGCATCTATTAGTCCCAACTTAAGAGCTTGACTTCCAGTGTATACCTTGCCTTCGCCAATTTCGCTCAACTCCGCATCAGATAGCTTTCTCCTTTCTTGAACCATACCAAGAAACATACGCTGCAATTCTTTCAACAATGCGTCAAGATAGGCATGCACTTGGGGAGTCATCTGTTCAAATTCATTGGGCGATGCTTTGTAAGGTGCAGTCTTGAGGGTGTTCAATGTGATGCCAATATTTTTGGCTAACTCCGTTATCTCAAAAGTCTGTGCAATCACACCTATAGACCCAGTCAACGTTCCCTCATACGCAACTATGTAATCCCCACCAAGAGCCACCATATATGCAGCTGAAGTAGCCATGGTGTGCATCATAATTGCTACAGGCTTACGTTCTGCGACCTTTCTTAATGCTCGATAAAGAGATTCTCCACCTACTACACTACCGCCACCACTGTCTACGTGTACAATGACGGCTTTAATGTTGTCGTTAGTTTCTATGTCGCTTAGTAATTGCCGATTCTGAGGGTTGTCAAAAATAAAACCCTCTATGTTAATTCTAGCTATATAGTCCCGATTGTATACGCCAGAGTTTGCAGGCTTGTAGTCCCTAAACATCAAGGCCAAGGCAATACCAAGAAATACAAGAGACAGGAACCTCCACCTAGACAACTGCGACTTCAGTTTATATCTGTCCAAAATTTGATCAGGTGTTATAGACATATAACACCCACTTTTGATTTTAATTTCATAAAAACCCCCTTTTTTTTACTACTCTTTTGACTGATTAGAATTATTCGCCTGATTAAATGCAGCTCCGAGTATTTCCCCTAAGCTTGCACCGCTGTCAGTAGAGCCATATTCGGCAATCGCTCTCTTTTCCTGGTCAACCTCCAATGCCTTGATGGATAAGGTGCACTTGTGAGTTTTTTTGTCCGAGCTGGTGACCATTACGTCTACTCTGTCTCCAACCGCAAATCTTTCAGGCTTTTGCTCAGCCCTGTGCTTTGAAAGTTCAGACTTTTTGATAAAAGATTTGGCACCACCAGATAACTCAACGTCAATACCGTCCGTCTTAATAGCAGATACAGTGCATGTCAGTATGCTTCCCATCTCCAACTTGCTCATCGCACCTTCGGCATGATTATCAGTGAGCTGTTTAAGACCTATGGTTACCCTCTCTCTATCTATGTCTGTGGTCAAAACTACACCAGTTACGACATCACCCTTTTTATATCCACCAAATTTCTCCCCTGCGTTCTCGTCCCAGCTAATTTCAACAGCAGGAATCAGTGCATCTATTGAACGCTCTGGATCATTCTCGTTCAATACGACAAAGACTCCAAAGTCTGCTATGTTCTTTACAACACCAGTCACAACGGAACCAATAGGGTGCTCCTCCGAAAACTTCTGCCACGGATTATCCTTGCAACGCTTCATACTAAGGCCTATTCTGTGTTTCTCAATGTCTATTTCGAGAACCATTACCTCAACCTCATCCCCTGGTTTCAAAAGCTTCTTAGGATGAACGTTTTTAGCATTCCAGCTAATCTCGGTATGATACACAAGCCCTTCTATATTAGGCGCAACCTCAACAAAAGCACCGTAATCGGCTATGCTTGATATCGTACCCTTAAACCTCGTACCAACCTTGTAAACATCGCTCAAGCTTTCCCATGGGTTTTTCTCCAACTGCTTCAATCCCAACGATATCCGCTTGGTTTCCACGTTGTACTTGATGACCATCACCTTGAGACGCTGTCCAAGGTGGAGTATTTCAGAAGGATGAGCAATCTTATTCCAAGAGATATCAGTGATATGCAACAAGCCATCATGAGCTCCAAGGTCAAGAAACGCACCATAATCCGTGATGTTCTTTACTGTACCTTCCAGTATTGCTCCTTCCACAATACCAGAAAGCAACTCGTCTCTGGCCTCCATACGGGACTCCTCTAGGATTACTCTTCTAGAGACTACGACGTTGCCTTGTTCCCTGTCCATTTTCAGTATCTTAAATGGCTGATAGATATTCATAATCACAGCAATGTCCTTAACAGGTCTGATATCCACCTGGCTGCCCGGTAAGAATGCGATCAAACCACCTATGTCTACAGCAAAACCGCCCTTCACTCTGCCAATGACCCTACCCTCAACGCTAATGTTTTGCTTATGTAAATCCTCAAATCTCGACCACGCTTCTTCGCGCAGTGCTTTCTCCCTACTGAGAATGGTTCTACCGCTTTTGCCTTCAAACCTTTCTATGTATATATCTACGTACTCCCCAACTTCAAGCTTTGGTAGCTCGTTGTTGATCATAAACTCCTTTAGTGGAATTCTACCTTCACTCTTTAGTCCTACGTCTACTAAAACAGCATCCCTATCAATGCTTATGATTTGACCACTAACAACAGTACCCTCCTTGCTGACGTTTTGGATAGACTGGCTAAATAACTCAGCGAAACTTTCTGTGTTGTCGGAGTTCTGTTGTGTGTTGTTTGTGTTAATATTGTCCATATTGTTCATAAAACAGCGGTGAGTATCTTGTTATGTTAAGTTTTTATTGGTTAAAATCTTGTAGACAGACTTAAGAGCATAATCCAAAACCTGTTCCGCAGTCATCGACGAAGTGTCTACAACAATCGCGTCGTCGGCAGGCAACGCAGGTGCAACACTTCGGTTTTTGTCGCGATTATCACGCTCTATCAAATTCTCTAAGACTTCACTGAATATAATATCCTTTCCCATTCTTTGCAACTGTTTAAATCTTCTCTCCGCTCGAACTTCTATATTTGCCGTGATGAAGAATTTGACATCTGCATTTGGAATAACAACTGTACCTATATCCCTACCATCAAGAACCGCACCTTTCTTGTTTAATGGGAACTCTATTTGTATACGATTTAAAAAATCCCTAACAAGAGGATATGTCGCCACCAAAGATGCTACAGATGCAACACTAGCGCTTTGTAGCTCCTCCTCTTGGAGGTGACAACTAAAGTTCACTAATGGTAGAACACTGACAACCATGTCGGTATCGTTGTGATTCAAACCATGTTGCAATAAATAGTGAGCGAGACGTCTGTAAAGCTTTCCAGTGTCTAAGTAGTCAAAACCTAGGCGGTTCGCTAGGGCCTGAGATAATAGACCCTTACCGGAAGCTGCATCCCCATCAATTGCTATCACTATACCCATATCGACACACTTAATATCAGTATTCATGTATTTTGTAATAAACGGCAAACGTTTGTGTTATCAAGCAGTTAGTTATCATGATGCCAATATACCTGTTTTCATAACTAACGGCTACTACATACGCTAATGCCGTGAACAAAAATACCCAATTTATTTGCTTCTTCCACAACTTCTGATTGATTTAGAATAAGGGACCTCTCGGCCTCAACTGCAATTCCGCTGAATTTATAGTGGTGTAATTGTCTTATGGTCTTCAATCCTATCGAGGGTAAATCAACTCTTAAGTCCTGCTCTGGTTTTGAGATCTTGATTAATATCGCCCCGTGCTCATTCTTTTGTTGAATCTCACCACACCTTTTAATCAATTCATCCGTTCCTTCGGCAGCTTCTACCCCAAGTACAAGGCCGCTCTGTATCGCTAACGCTTGGCCTATGTCGTACTGTGCGATGCCCTTCAAGACTTTGAGGCCACGCTCGATGTCGTTCCACATCTCTTCCGTTGGACCGACATTTGTAATACTACCGCATTTGACCATTATATTGGAAGCTATCTCCCAGACGGGTACTATCTTAAATCCTTCCGCTTCAAAAAATCCCAGTACTGCTGACAATATACCATTATCGTTCATACCGCTTTTGATAATTCTTCCAAAAAGTTTGGCTCCTTTAAGATCTAGCAATAACTTTGATATGCTTGTTCTCTTTACCTTACCAACAAAGATTAGATGAGACACTTCCTCAGATTTTAGCTTTTTTATAATTCTACTAATAGCGTGTAGAGGAAACGTTTCATACTCTATGTCCGTAAACAATTCATGAGTAGTTTGCTCAGCTAACCCAATAAGCACAAAATCTATGCCCTTTGCAACGCAGGCATCAACTATGTGTCTTGGCAGATGATCGGAGCCAGCAATGATTCCAAGTTTTTTTATCTTTGTTGTCATAATATCCGTTATACTACCTATTTTTGAGAACTTTTGGCATACAAATTGGCCTAGCATGGTCACTTTTGAGAAACTCTACCATTTCCATCACCCTGTCATTCTCTTTATACATCGCCGCAACATTTTCCACTTTCTTCTCAAATGTAGTGTCCTCCTCGTGCTCCAAAAAGATCATGTCAAATGAACTTTGTAGCTCACGAATGACCTGACGCTCTAGACCCCTTCTCTTCATTCCAACGATGTTAAGGCCGGTCAAATTGGCCCTCTCCCCAGATACATTTCCATAAGGGATAACATCTTCAATGACGATGCTTCCACCTCCAATAATTGAATATTGCCCAATTTTTACAAATTGATGTACAGCACTCAATCCACCCAAGATAGCGAAATCACCTATGGTGACATGACCAGCTAATGTAGCGTTATTTGCAAGCACAACGTTATTGCCTACCATGCAGTCATGAGCAACATGTACCCCTATCATCAATAAGCAATTATTCCCAACGACAGTTTTCATAATGCCACCAGCCGTACCAATATGAATGGTAACGTACTCTCTGATGACAGTGTTTTTGCCTACGTAAACAGATGCCTCTTCCCCCTTATACTTCAAGTCCTGGGGTACTTGGCCTAGGGATGCAAAGGGAAATATCTCTGTTCCCTCATCAATGGTAGTATGACCTTCTATACATACATGAGATTGGAGGGTAACTCTATCTTTAATGACAACGTGTGGGCCGATGATGCAGTATGGGCCGATTACAGCAGTCGGAGCAATATCTGCATTTTTGTGGATTATCGCAGTTGAATGAATAGCCATACCAATTTTCCTATCGTTCGACGTTTGCACAATTTTTATACATAGACTACCTTTGCACTTTGCTTCTAATCAATCATCATTGCGGTAAATACGGCATCCGCTACTCTTGTTCCGTCAATCCGAGCTTCGCCCCTCATCTTCCAAACCTTAGTACGATTTTTGATCTTTTGGACGTGAATATAGAGTGCGTCGCCTGGAATCACGGGCTTTCTGAAATGGGCCTCATCTATCGACATAAAGTAGACCATCTTGTTTTTTGCATCAACGCCGCCACTCAGTATAATAAAAGCTGCTGAAGCCTGAGCCATCGCCTCTATTATCAGTACTCCCGGCATGATCGGCTTTTTTGGGAAATGTCCAACAAAAAAATGCTCGTTGATCGAGACATTCTTTAAGGCTACCAAGCCAGCGTCCTCCGATGTACTGATAATCCTATCTATAAGTAAAAATGGATACCTGTGAGGTATCAACTCCATAATAGTGTCTACACTGATATTCACTGAACCAAGCATGTTCCATTACCACTTTATTGTTTTTTTCTGCCTTTTATTAATTTCCGTAATACCGCGCTTTGTTTATGCCAATCACGTACCGGAACAGCAGGTATTCCACCAATTACACTTCCAGCTGGTACATCTTCCATTACACCAGATTTAGCCGCAATCTTTACGGAGTCTCCTATCGATACATGTCCCGCAATTCCAACTTGCCCACCTATCATGACGTTGTTACCTATTATCGCTCCGCCTGCGATTCCTACCTGACCAGCGATTAAACAGTTTTGGCCTATTTCAACCTGGTGCCCAAGTTGTACAAGGTTATCTATCTTGGTGTTATCTCCAATGATAGTGTCACCAATCGCACCTCTGTCTATACATGTATTCGTACCGATTTCAACACCATTTCCCAGAACTACTCTTCCAAGCTGCCTGATTACCATGTTGCCAGTGGTCCCCATTGCAAAACCAAAGCCATCCTGACCTATTTTTGCACCATGATAGATTATACAGTTGTCACCTAGAAGGCAGTAAGACAAGACCACGTTCGAATGGACTACCGTGTTTGCACCGATCTTTACCCCAGAGTCTATATAACTACCAGCACCTATAAAGACATTATCACCAATGATGACGTTGTCTTTTATCACAACAAAATCCTCTATAACGCAACCATTACCAATTTGAGCTTTTTCAGAGATATTTGCTGAAGAGGATACCTTTGGCGCTCCACGTTCGTGTGGATATAATAAAAGCGCTACTTTTGTGTATAACAAAGCAGGTTGATCAGTGACCAATAATGTCACTCCAGGAGGTGCGATTGGTATGTCCTTTTCATCTATGATGCAAGCTGTCGCTTTTGTATTTTTAAATAAGTCGATGTATTTCCTATGACGTAAAAATGAGTCGTTTAAAAAAGCGATGTCTCCCGGTCCCGCATCTAACAGTGTAGCAACATCTTTGATGATCGCATTTCCATCTCCCACTACCTCGCATTTTAGCTGTTTAGCAAGTTGGTCGACGGTAAAATCACCACTTCTCTTAAAGAACCTAGAATCTACCATAAGAAATACCTTTGTGTTGTCAAAACAATGCATACGATGCAGGATTATCAGTAACTATCGTTTGTTTGTCAACGTATGTTTTATGGTATGTGAAATAGGAAGTTTTGAAGGTAATTAATACTGCCATTTTAAAATGATTCAAAACGGACTTTTCGGAGCTCGGTTCTGGACAGGTATTTCAATACGCTCCCGCTTCCTCCTTTGCCATTCTGGCATCCATTTGCCTTTGCGAACACTCTACCACTCCAGACACCCACTCCTTTGCCATTCCGGTATCTTCCTTTGCCATTTCCGCTCCTTTTTCGACAGAATTCCGTCATATCAGGAGCTAAGCAACTATAGTCTGTGGACTGTTACAAGCTACTGAGTATATTCTAGGCTGTAGTGGTTGGTACATCTCCCTGGGGTGTATTCGCAGCGACGAGACGATTACGACCCTGTGCCTTTGCTTGATATAAGCACTTATCCGCCCTGTCTAACAGTGAAATCGGTGTATCAGAGGGAGTCATCTCAGCTACCCCTATACTCACAGTGCATGTGATGTTCTGTAGGTTGGCCAATACAAATGGTATAGTTGCAATCGTTTTTTGTATACGTTCACCAGCGTGTATTGCATCCAATATGCCCACTTCTGGAAATACTATCACAAACTCATCCCCTCCATACCTCGCACATAGATCCGTAGGCCTTATGTTAAATGGCAAGCGCTTCGCCACCTCTTTAATGACTACATCTCCAGAGGTATGGCCATATGTGTCGTTAACTTGCTTGAAGTGGTCAACATCCATTATGATGATTGATAGTATTTTGCCTACTTCCTGAAATCTTTTCATTAAGTTTTGTAAGTGTGCGTCAAGGTACCCACGATTGTACAGATGCGTCATTTGATCCATTATAGACAAAGACAAGCTGTTTAAATAGTTGGCGCGCAACACATCCTGGTATTTTTTTCTTCTAATTTGAGTCTTCGTTCTTGCCAACAGCTCATGGACGTCTACAGGGCTAGAGACATAGTCCGTAACACCTATTTCAAGCCCCTTACTGATCGTCTCTTCGTCGGACTCCTCCGTAAGTATTAAAATAGGGGTGTGTCTGAATTTCTCAATATTTTTAATATGTGAGCATATTAATAGTCCATCTTCATCAGATATTTGTGTGCTCACCATAAAAAGGCTGTAATTGTGATCTTGTATCAGGTTAGATAGCTCAGACCAGGATGAACAAGTGTCTACTTTCATCGAATAGCCTTCCAATAGCTTTATTATCTTCTCTCGCTCACCAAGATCATCATTGACGAGTACAGCAGTTTCCCCACTTAAATTACTGTATTGTTCAAAGCAGGCAGGTGTGAATGTACCAAACTGTTCGCTCGTGCTATCCCGCAGCCTTAACTCGTCCGTCATAAATTTGATTCTTAGCAATGACTTGAGCCTGACAGACACTATGTGTTCTCTCAGTGGCTTTGTTAAAAAATCATCTGCCCCTGCATTTAAAGCACTAATTTTTGCATCTTCGCTATTTTGGGCAGTCAAAACGATAATTGGAATGTGCATGGTTGCAGGATTGGTCTTGATGATCTTAGTAGCCTGAATGCCATCAATACCAGGCATCATGATGTCTATCAAAATGATGTCGGGTTGTATTGCAAGTGATTGCTTGATAGCTTCCTCACCGTTGTTAGCAATATGTACATCATAATACTGCAACCCTAGCTGTGTTGCGAGCATCTTGATGTTGACAATCATGTCATCAACAAGCAGGATCTTTGCAGTCATACTTACCTCAAAACGGTTTTATATCAATTATACACTAAATGTTGTTAAACACCATAAATCGGTATAGCTAAATTCTATACATAATCGTAACAATTTTATCTACAACATTTTATCTGTTTTTCAGTAACATTGAAGGTTACCTTGGTTCCTAGCCTCAAAAGTTAGTGAATTTGTATCATATTCTTAGCAAATTAAGAATTGGAAGATCATGAAAATATGATATAGACAAGTGAGAATCTTGCAACCAATTTAAATTCATTAAAAATGCATCGTACAATCTTTGCACTATCGACAGTACCAGGCAAATCTGCGATAGCTGTAATCAGAATTTCAGGAGCAGACGCTTTAAAAGCATTGCAAGCATTGGGAGTTGATGCAGACATAGCCCCAAATCGCACTTATTTCCATAAGCTTCTCGATCCAGTAAAACGTACGATTTTAGATGAAGCGATTGTGGTATATTTTCGGGCTCCCCACTCCTTTACCGGTGAGGACGTAGTAGAGTTATATACCCATGGTAGTATAGCTGTGGTCAACGATATATTGTCCTCGATGTCCTATCTAAGCTATCTGGACCCTGCAACTCCCGGTGAATTTTCAAAAAGAGCTTTTTTTAACAATAAACTGGATCTAACAAAAGCAGAAGCGTTATCGTTGCTCATAGATGCCGAAACAACAATACAAAAAGACATAGCGCTACGCCAGTTACAAGGTGATTTGTATAACCTGTACCATGAATGGCAAAATAGGCTGACTACCATTTTGTCAAGGCTTGAAGCGTTGATAGACTTTCCAGAAGATGATATTTCACCAACTGTGATTATCGCAACATCCGAAGATATCAAAGTTCTCAGAAATGAGATAAACAGGCACTTGCAAAGCACATGTAGAGGAGACATAATCTTGCGTGGTATTAATGCTGTCATAGCAGGCGCACCAAATGTAGGAAAGTCAACTCTTCTGAATAACATTACGCTATCTGATTCTGCAATTGTTTCTGATATACCAGGTACAACAAGAGATATCATTAATGTGAAGGTTGATCTTGGAGGCTTTGCAGTAGTTTTCTCAGATACTCCTGGTATAAGAGCTACTGATGACACCATAGAGCGTGAAGGTATAAGAAGGGCCATGTTGAAATTGGAACAGGCAGACATTGTACTCTATATGGTGGATTCTTTAGATGATTTATGGAACATACTTGATATATTACAGGATCGTGTTGACATAAATAAAACAATCGTAATCTTAAATAAGAGCGATGTAATGAACGAAAAAGAGTTGCAACGTATTGAAGAATGGGGCGCAAGCCTTATTCAGTCGTCCAATAAATTTGCGTACATCGTGATATCTGCAAAGACTGGCGCGGGCATAGAAGATTTATTGCAGATGCTGTCGCAGAGGCTACGTGACGTATATCCAGTCTCGAACGATCCGATTATCACTAAAATACGTTACAGAAAAGCTCTAGAAACGTGCCAAGAGTGTCTAAATAAGTTTGATGAAAAGAAAAGCTTGGAGTTGATGGCGGAGGATATTAGAATGGCCAGTGCTGCTATAGGTTCCATTATAGGTAACTATGATATAGAAACGGTATTGGACCAAATATTTAGCAATTTCTGTATAGGTAAATAATGTTCCACGTGAAACATACTGATGTGAATCACAAATTTTACGATGTGATAGTAGTAGGAGGAGGGCATGCGGGGTGCGAAGCGGCAACTGCAGCAGCTAGGCTGGGGGCTAATACGTGCCTAGTGACAAACTCTTTGTCTAATATAGGTGAGATGTCTTGTAATCCTTCGATTGGTGGCGTTGCAAAGGGGATTATAGTCAGAGAGATAGATGCGTTAGACGGAGTGATGGCCAAGGTAATCGACGCTTCAGGAATACACTTTAAGATCCTTAATGCAAGTAAAGGGCCTGCAGTGTGGGGACCAAGGGCCCAGGCGGATCGTAAGTTGTACAAAGGCAATATGCAGCAAATGCTTTTGAATTATCCTCAATTAAGCATATTGGAATCCACTGTAACGGATGTACTCATTCTAAATGACAAAGTTCAAGGCGTGGTGTGTAATGATGAGGAAATATTATGCCGGTCCCTCGTACTGACTACAGGTACGTTTCTGGGTGGCTTAATACATATCGGGAACAAACAGATCGTTGCAGGTAGAATAGGTGAGCCTTCTTCCAGTTTGCTGGCGCAAAAACTGAGAGGCCTGGGTCTCTCAATAGGGAGGCTAAAGACTGGCACTCCACCCAGACTTCTCAGGAGCTCCATCAATTGGGATGCACTAGAGTCTCAACCGGGAGATGCGATACCTACACCGTTTTCTTATGTAAACGAGAAAATAACAACGCCTCAGATTGATTGTCACATAACGCATACAACTGAGCTAACGCACAAGACAATTAGGGATAATTTGCATCTTTCACCCCTATACTCAGGGAGTATTCAGGGGATAGGACCCCGATATTGCCCGTCGATAGAAGATAAAATAAAAAGATTTGCGGAGAAATTGCACCATCAAGTATTTTTGGAGCCAGAGGGGATAGATAGCGATGTAATATACCCAAATGGTATTTCAACATCGCTTCCAGAAGAAATACAGGAGCAAATAGTACATTCTATAGTAGGCTTGGAAAAAGCTGTCATTCTGCAATATGGATACGCGATAGAGTATGATTATATCGAGCCTAGGGAGCTGCAACAGACGCTTGAAACAAAAAGAATCCAAGGTTTGTTTCTTGCAGGCCAGATTAATGGTACGACGGGATATGAAGAGGCTGCCGGACAGGGACTCATAGCTGGTGTGAACGCCGTGTTAAGCATTGATAACAAAAGTTACGTACACAATAGACCTGACTCCTACATAGGTGTAATGATTTCCGATCTGACCATCAATGGAACGGCCGAACCATACAGAATGATGACATCTAGAGCGGAGTATAGAATACTGTTGCGTCCTGATAATGCCGACGTCAGGCTTACAAATAAGGGAAATGACATCGGTTTAATTAGCGCTGCTAGATACCAGGCATATCTCAAGCGGGAAGGGGAGATGTCAAGTATTAGAAACACTCTCATGAGTACACAAGTGAGCTATAGTCAATTAACGAGCATTGGGAAAGCTCAACGTGATGGAAGCGCTAAAACCCTGTTTGGACTTTTAAGGGATCCAGATGTCACATTGGATACACTGTACCAACTTCATCCCCAAGCATTACAGTACGACATTCAAAGCTTGCAAAGGGTGAAAATAGAAGCGATGTATGATGCGTACAGAACAAAGCAGGAAGCGGAAATCAAAATGTATACCGTTGAAAGCAATATGCAGCTTCCTCCACACGTTGATTATGATGCGATCAATGCATTATCCCACGAGGTTAAGGAGAAATTGAAAAAAGCCAACCCGCGTTCTCTTGCAGATGTCAAGAAAATTCAAGGTATCACCCCTACTGCGATTGTAGCATTACAACTATATCTTAAGAAAAAATATGTTTAATCTTGAGTGGTTAGAGCAAGAGTATCTTGAGGTTTCCAGAAGGTTTGAAGTATACTTGGAACTCTTGCAAAAGTGGAATAATGGTATCAATCTTATCTCACGAAGAACTGATCCAGAAGAGGTTATGGGCCGTCACTTATTGGACTCCTTGCAGTTAAACTGGTACATTCCAAGGAAGGCAGCAACAATAGCCGATATAGGCGCTGGTAATGGGTTTCCTGGGCTGGTCCTCGCAATGTGTGGGTATCCTGTCACACTCATAGAACGGTCTGAAAAAAAAGCTATCTTCCTAGAAGCAGTAGCACTAGAGTTAAAGCTAAAAGTACGCATTTTAAATGAGGATGTGAGAAACGTGCGGAACTATTACCCAGATTACATAGTCACGAGAGCTTTTTCTGATATTTCAAACACTATTGAATTAGCTAGCGGTATGATAACATCTGATACAATTCTTTTCTTTTATAAGAGTCGTAAACAATTAAAAGAACTGACAAAGGAAATCATGACATCCTATCATGTTGACGTTTATGAGAACGTTTGTAGGAATGATGGTGTCATTATCAAGTTATCACAACCTAGAGGGAATAATGAGAGAGGCTAAAGTTATTTGTGTCACTAACCAAAAAGGAGGTGTGGGCAAAACTACTACTGCTATCAACTTTGCAACTGCAATATCAGCAGTCGGCAAAAAGACACTTCTAGTGGATTTGGATCCTCAAGGTAATGCAAGTAGTGGTTTAGGTATTTCATATGATGATAGAGTAACTAGCATATATGAAGTGTTGGTAAACTCTTATCGTATAAGAGATAGTGTTCGTCAGACACAATTCGGTATGCTCGACATTATTCCATCAAGCATCAATCTTGCTGCAGCGGAGATCGAGCTGTCATCTTTTCAAGAGAGAGAAAGCGTATTGAAGGAAAAGATAGCAGAGCTCATGAAGCTTTACGAATTTATAATAATAGATTGTCCACCATCTCTTGGATTGCTGACTATTAACGCACTTGTCACATCACATTCTGCACTTATTCCACTCCAATGTGAGTTTTTTGCACTAGAAGGCATTACACATCTGCTACATACAATTCATTTAGTGCAAAAGGAATTAAATCCAACCCTTCATATAGAAGGTATTTTGCTCACAATGTTGGATAGAAGAAATAACCTGACCTCCATAGTGGAGAATGATGTGAGGGGAATGTTTAAAGAGCTAGTGTATCAGACAACCATTCCAAGAAACATAAAACTGTCAGAGGCACCTTCGCACGGTTTGCCAGCTTTGTTGTATGACACAAAGTGTCTTGGTTCTATTGCCTATATCATGCTTGCGAAAGAAGTGCTAGAGAAGTATAACCAATACGGTAGTAAGGATGAATAAATCACAAAAGTTAGGAAGAGGTTTGGAGGCTCTTATCGGCGGTAATAAGATGTCCAGCAATGCTCAAGAACAGCAAGGCCAACAGATCATAGAAGTAGATGTAGGTGCAATAGTTCCAAATCCAAATCAACCAAGGAAAAGATTTGAAGATGACAGGCTAAAGGAACTAGCGGAATCTATCAAAAATTATGGTGTGTTGCAGCCTGTGGTAGTGCGACAACTGGCAAATGGTAGATATGAACTCGTTGCGGGAGAAAGGCGCTGGCATGCAGTCAAAATGTCTGGTTTGGTAACTATTCCATGTATAGTTAAACAATTCACAGATCTTGAATCATTAGAAGTGGCGATACTTGAAAATATACAAAGAAGAAACCTCTCGCCGATTGATGAAAGTATGGCGTATAAAAAATTGATAGATATGTACCATTACACGCATGAGAAGCTAGCTGAGAAGCTTAACAAAAGCCGTAGCTATATTTCTAATATGCTGAGGCTATTGGAGCTACCACAGGATATACAAGCTTTGTTAAGCGAGCACAAAATATCTATAGGTCATGCAAAGAGTTTAATTAATGTTCCAAGGGCAGAAGAAGTAGCGGAGATGATTACTCGAGACAACTTGACAGTCCGAGATACGGAGCGGTTAGTAAGAAAACTAAACTCTGAAAGGAGCACAGTAAGATCTGCTCAAAGTTTGGACGATACCGTAAATGATGACATTGCAACGATTGCAAAAACATTAAGTGGTGCACTAAAAATCAATGTGGAAATAGTTCAAGATCGTGACAAGATGACGGTCAAAATGCACTGCCGCACAATGGAAGACTTAGACGAAATAGTTAAAAGAATCGTCTCAATGGATTTTACTGGACTTTGAGTTCTGTTTGCTCAATCTTCTGGGTAAAACCTTTGTGCTCCGGGGATTTTGATATCTCATACCAATTCTCATTTTTAAATGATTCAAAACGGATTTTGTGAAACTCGGCTCTGCGCAGGTATTTCAACACGCTTACGCAGCTTTATCCTCAAATCCATTTGCCTGATTCAATCTGAAATTTGGTATTAGAGACAAACATCCGAGTCTCCCATCCTTTGTCATCAACTATGTTTTAAATGGATTTGCAATCCCGGCACTTCACCTTGCCCTGGGCATTCTCCCCTTTTGTCACTTCCGTACTCCTCCTCTGCCACTCCATGCACCTCTGCTCTACCATTCCGGCACTTCCTTTGCCACTCCCGCTCCCCTCATTTGTCATGCCCCTGAAAAGGGGCATCCATCTCCCTCTGCCAACAACTTCACAGACAACTTTTGCCCGAATTCTTTGCATTCCAATTAATTTGCGGACATGCTCTAAGAGGTGTTGTGCTTCATTTCTCAGTACCCTCGATCACATCTTCTGATAGTCCTGTGATGGCGCAGACCTCTGATGGAGTCATACCCCTCTTCAGTAGCGCCATCGCTATCGATAGCTTCTCTTCTGCTTTACCTTCTGCTTTACCCTCTACTCTGCCTTTCTCTGTGCCTATTGCAATGCCCTTTTCTAGGCCTTTGCTTTCACCTTCCTTTCTCACATCATCGATTGTGCATTCCTG
>NZ_SCFA01000079.1 GCF_004210275.1 Rickettsiales endosymbiont of Peranema trichophorum | reverse complement strand
ATAGGGTTTGTATATGATAGGATAGTGTCTGAATGGTTCAGCAAAGCAACAAGAGTTGGGTCATACGACAGCTTTGTGAGAAGCTTGATGGATGGTGACATGGAGAGGTTTGAGATGTATATCACAAGCTACATAATGCAAAGCGGTAGCTACTTTGACTTTAATAAGAACACACCTGAGCAAGTATTTCATGTATTTATATTGGGTCTAGTAGTGGGATTGAGAGGAGAGTACTACATACGCTCTAATCAAGAGTCAGGACTTGGAAGGTTTGACGTGGTGATGCTCCCGAAGAGGAGTGGAAGAGCTGGTATCTTGCTGGAGTTTAAGGCAACAGATGATTCGAAGAAGCTGAAGGCAAAGGCGCAAGAAGGGTTGAAGCAGGTAAAAGATAAGCAATATCTGGAGCTATTTAGACAGAACGGAGTGAAAGAGGTATTAGCAATCGGCCTGGCGTTTTGCGGGAAGCAGATGGAGCTGGTATCTGAGAATATGTCTTGTACATTCTCGTGATATTCGGAATTGTTCCATACGCCCTTGGTTACCAGCAACGTGTGGAATATAAAGTGGCCAAGGAGGTGTACGGAAATGACAAAAGAGGGGGGGTGACGAGAGAGGAGGAGTGGTGGAGTTACAGAGGGGAAGTATGGTGGTATTCAGAGCGATGATACCGATGACCATTTTTAAATGATTCAAAATGGATTTTGTGAAACTCGGCTCTGCGCAGGTATTTCAATACGCTTACGCAGCCCCATCCTCAAATCCATTTGCCTGATCCAATCTGAAATTTGATATGACGCCTACTTTGCAATCGATTCAATATAGTCGCTGATACTGTATAATTTTGAAGGAGTTTGCTTCACTAACCAATCAAGAACTGCAAAAGCTCCTTCAGCAAACACCGCACGAGAGTATACAACGTCTTTTAGTTCTAATCTCTCTTCGTTGGAAGCAAAAATTACAGAGTGCTCTCCTACAACCCCACCCCCTCTTAGTACGGCAAATCCTATTCCGTCTTTAGGACGCTTGCCCGATCTGTCAAATATTTTGACGTCATCAAAGTTGAGACATCTACCCTCTGCTGCAGCCTTTCCTAACATTAAAGCTGTGCCAGATGGTGCATCAACTTTGTTACGGTGATGCATCTCAAGAACCTCAATGTCAAATGAGCTGTTCAAAAGCCCAGCCGCTTTCTTTACTAGAAAGGCCAGTAGATTGACAGTGATACTCATGTTCGGAGACCAAAAAAGCTGTGTGCTTTGTGCATATTCCTGGAGTGTCAGCATTTGTCCGCTAGTAAATCCAGTGGTCCCACACACGTAAGCTGTACGCTCTATAGATGCAAGCTTAGCGATGTACAATGAATGCTCAGGTATTGTAAAGTCTATGACGACGTCAGAAGATTTCACAGCATGAACAACGTTATCAGAGCATACAACTCCTATCAAATCCCTTCCAACAACGGCTCCAATATCTCGTCCAACACTAGCATCTCCAGATTGTACAGTGGCAGCAGATACTGTTAGTTGATTCTTAATGTGCCTATCCACTCCAATTCTTGCAAGCTCTAGGCCCATTCTACCCGATATTCCAATAATTCCAACTTTTAGCATGTCGCGGCAAGAGTATAGATGTTTCTAGAGAAAGGTCAGGGGGAGACTTAGGCCTTGATAAGCTGAAATGCCTCTTCGAGTGTTGATACAGTGCTGTATAAAAGCTCAGTCGAACACTTCACAAACTTCTTTTCCTTCAGTTCCTCACACAAGTCAATCAGTTTGTTCCAAAAACCCTTGTAATTCACAAGTATCAGCTTTTTGTCGTGTTGGCGCATAAACTTCAAAACGATAATCTCAAAGAATTCATCCAATGTACCAAATCCACCAGGCAAAATAAAAAACGCGTCGGATCTTGAGATCATTAATTCCTTCCTTTGATACAATGTGTCAACGATCGTGCAGTTTGTAATGTTGTCGTTTAAAGGCTCTACCTCGTTTAGCATCTGAGTATATACTCCAAAGATTTTACCACCGTGAGTATTTACGCCTCTATAAACTTCACCCATAAGGCCGTATGCCCCTCCGCCATATACAAGCTCTATGCCTTCTTGTGCCAACATCTCGCCACACTGAAAAGCCAAGTCCATGTATTCCTGCGATACTATTTTGCTTGCTCCACAAAAAACGCCGATGGCATTGATTTTCCCGATTACCGCTTTAATATCGTTCATTATTTAATGCTCCACTTTTGAAAATCGTTGTATAAAGTTTTGGTGAACTGTGCTAGAAGATACCATAGCATATTCCAATCATCAATGTATATAAAATTAAAATATGATAGAACCTGTAGCAGCAATTTTACCTAGCATTCATAGAGAGGGCTATGTATTTATCATGTCATTTATCTTGGCGACTCTTGTTTGCTTTGCATTCTCAAAAACCATTGGATGGATCGGGATCATCTTGACGCTGTGGTGTGTATACTTTTTTAGAGATCCAGACAGAGTCACACCAATAGACAAATCCTTGATCATAAGCCCTGCTGATGGTCTCGTGCAAGCCATTCAAAAAGCACCGCCGCCACCGGAACTTAACATGGAAGCCAAGGAATTGACTAGAGTTAGCATATTTCTCAACGTCTTTGATGTGCACGTCAACAGAGTGCCTATTTCAGGGGTTGTAAAAAACCTCTCGTATCATCCTGGGAAGTTTTTAAATGCCTCTCTTGACAAGGCCAGTAAAGACAATGAGCGTCAATCAATTTTAATTGAAACAGATGATCGTCAGGAGATCGTTGTGGTCCAGATTGCAGGATTGATAGCTAGAAGAATAGTTTGCAATCTCAATGACAAACAAAAAGTAAAAGCAGGAGCAAGATTTGGAATAATTAGGTTCGGAAGTAGGGTGGATGTCTATCTGCCAGCTGGTATAGAACCGATGGTGCTGGAAGGGCAACGAGTAATCGGGGGAGAGACAGTTCTTGCAAACCTCATTGGTGAACAAAAGAAGCGTCATGGTAAAGTGTATAAATGAATATGCACCAGAATTAATAGGCATTAGATGATCAAAAAAAATAAAATACGGCATAAAGTCACAACAAGCTTGCCGGTTCCCTTGTACAGGCTTATTCCAAATATGATCACGATCTTGGGGTTGTGTCTTGGAATCAGTGCCATAAGGTATGCATTGGACTTGAAAGTCCAAACTGCAGTTGGCTTGATCATCATAGCTGCATTTATGGACGGTCTGGATGGAAGAATAGCTAGATTCTTCAACAGTACAACAAACTTTGGAGCTCATTTAGATTCTTTAGCAGATATAGTAAGCTTTGGCGTGTCCCCTGCAATCGTGATGTATATCTGGTCTTTGCGGGAGATACCTTACCGTGGTATTGGCTGGTCTATAGTACTGTTCTATGTGACGTGCGCTGCTTTGCGGCTAGCTCGATTTAATGTGCAAAGCATAGATAAGACTGTGACCACTAAGATCACTGCCTACGGTTACTTTACAGGTGTACCTATTACCGCTGCCGCAGCTATTAGCTTGATTCCAGTAATGCTTACATTTCAAATGACAAACGAGATATTTGCCCCTTGGTTTAATGGCATATACCTGAGTGCAATAGGCATGTTGATGATAAGTCGCGTTCCAACTTTTTCACTCAAGAACGTCAACATTAAAAGGGAAAATATCACTGTGTTTTTGGTGCTTGCTGGTGTGATAATAGCAGGCGTGCTACTAGAACCTTGGATATTACTGCCAATACTTGGTATACTTTACATACTCCTGATTCCGTTAAGCGTGTTGCGTTATCGTCAGAAAATCAGAGATAACGTCAGTGATTAATGATGTTCAATTGGTCCTAATACTATGAAATTTACACTAAATTGGCTGAAACGTCATTTAAAGACTGACGTGCAGTATCAGATTTTACTTGATAAGCTCTCTGCCATTGGATTGGAAGTGGAGTCCTTTCAGGATCAAGGAGCCGATCATGAACAGTTTTTGGTAGGTCATATACTAGAGGCTGTAGAGCATCCAGAAGCTTCAAAATTAAAAGTATGTAAAGTTAACGATGGTACCAAAACCTTGCAGATCGTGTGTGGAGCACATAATGCTAGACCAGGTATCAATGTGGTTTTAGCACCCATAGGAACTATCATTCCTAGTAATGGAATGAAAATAAAAGCATCAAAGATCAGGGGCGTGGAGAGCCAGGGTATGCTTTGTTCAGCAGAAGAGTTATGTTTAAATAACTTGTTGAATAAGACATCAAACTCCTTGTTACTTGACCAGGTTGATGGAATACTAGAGCTGTCAAGTGATGTGGAAGTTGGTCGGAAGCTCGCAACAGTTCTTGCACTTAATGATGTGATTATAGACATCGCAGTACCATCTAACCGTGGTGATATTGCTTCCGTATACGGTATAGCGAGGGACATATCTGCTGCTATTGGAAAGCTTGTCCACTATCCTCAGCAAACAATTGTCGAGTCATGTCGCAATGATATTAAGATACATATTGACCGGACCACTCAATGTGGCGAGTTTTTATGTCGAAAAATTTCCAATGTGATCGATAGAGGTCAGAACGAGGAATACGTCAAGTTGCTAGGAATGATTGGTTCTGTATCCGATCTACCTTTGGTAAACATTAGCAATTTTATGATGTTTGACTATGGTAGGCCAAATCACATATACGATGCAAATAAAGTGAAGGGTAATATTAGCGTAAGAAAGGCATTGGATGGGGAGCAATTTGTAATGATAGGCGGCAATGAAGTACAATTAGATGCAAGTGTGACGGTTGTTGCTGACGAGGAAAAGGTGCTGTCTGTTGCTGGAGTAATAGGAGGGGAGCTAAGTAAAGTGGATGCTCATACAAAAGATATTATTGTAGAAGTTGCAGATTTTAGTCCTTTGGAGGTAACTACTGCGAGACGGTTTCTTAACATGATGACTGAAGCAGCTTATAGATTTGAAAGGCGAATTGATGCAGCAAACTCGTCATTCTTTATGGACATCATATCAAGGGCGATACTTGACCAGTGTGGAGGAGAGCCATCAAATGTCGTGACAGCAAAAGGTCAGCGCGTTGAATATGTAGCTGAGATACTATATGATCACAGCAGATTTGAAGCGTTGGTAGGCTACAATATCTCAAAAGACCTGGCAATATCAATACTGGAAAGGCTTGGCTTTGCTTGGAAGCAAAGTGAAGGCATGTTGAGGCTGCAGATACCTTCATGGCGTTTAGGTGACATAACGCGCCAGGAAGATATTGTAGAAGAGATATTGAGGATACACGGCTTTGAAAATTTGCCATCTGCTGACTTATCCGTACAGTATAAGCACCTGAGTGAATACCAAAGATCAAACTTATATCTAAAAGAAACTTTTCTAGATAGAACCAGAGGTGTTTTAGCTTCAAGACGCATGACCGAGGTCATCACCTGGTCTTTTGCAGATGAAGAAGGGGTGAAAGGCCTAGGTTATAAGGAATGCATCAAATTAAAAAACCCTCTAACAGCTAATTTAAAAGTGATGCGCCCTACATTGGTGCATAATCTTTTACAGCTTGCACATAAAAATCTCTCCAGAGGTACCGATAATTTCAGCATCTTTGAGGTAGGGCATGTTTACTTAGAATCACTAGAGGAATACCAAATGTGCTGTATAGCAGGAATTAGAGTTGGGAACATTCTAGAAAAAAATGTGCACACTGATAGTAGGCCAAATGATTTTTATGATGTTAAGGGCGACATTTATGCAATCTGTAATACGGCTGGCTTAAACACCGAAGCCTTGAGCATAGCTAGAGCCGATAGTCAATATTTGCATCCTGGTAAAAGTGCAACCATGTGTATAGGCAACAAGTTGATAGCAGTGCTAGGTGAAATACATCCGATGACCCTTAAGCGTTACGATATTCATCAAAATATTGCGGTATTTGAGCTGTTTGTAGATCGCTTGCCTATTTTCACTCCAAAGTTACCACGAGCTCAATTACAACTTTCTGATTTACAATCCGTTACTAGGGACTTTGCTTTTGTAGTAGATGACAAGCTGGAGTGCGCTAATATTGTAAAGATCATAAAGTTGGTGAACAAGGACTTAATTGAAAAGGTGACTTTGTTTGATGTGTACGTGGGCTCTGGTATTCCTGTAGGCAAAAAATCTGTGGCAATATCGGTGAAGCTACAACCGAGAGTAAAAACGTTATCTGAAGATGATATTCAAGATGTTTCTAAGCTGATCATCGATAAAGTTGTCAGTACATTTGGAGCGACACTACGATAGCTATACTTTAGTTCCTGATGCCTGTGAAGAGCTGTATCTTTGAATATTGCGTGGCGAATTTCGGAAAATAATAGCGTTAAAGAGCCTGCAATGGAGTCACCCTTTTGCGAGGGAAGTGAAAGCGTTAGTGAAAACGACGCAATATCAATCTCACATTCTTAGAGCATGTCTGCAAATTAATTGTTGTTGGCAAAGGGAGATGGATGCCCGTTTTCACGGGCATGACAAAGGGGGAGCAGGCATGACAAGGGGGGAACGGGCATGACAAAGGAGAGTGCATGGAGTGATAGAGCAGACCCACCAACATATCTCATACCAAGCTTCAGATTAAATCAGGCAAATGGATTTGAGGATGAGGCTGCGTAAGCGTATCGCAATACGTGCGCAGAGCCGAGTTCCACAAAATCCGTTTTGAATCATTTAAAAATGGGACGAGCTCTTAGACAAGAGAACATATCAGTGAATGGTCCGAGTATCCCTCAACGATAGCAGCACAAATGTTTTTGACTTCCTGTTTATGATCGCTTTGGATTGTGACCTTGCTAAAGTCCTCCGCTCTACCGGATATGCAGTACGTCTTATCATTCTGCACCACTTCCTCTACTACTATATTTACTCTTTTTCCTATCTGAGACGATAAGTGATTTCTTAAAATCACTGCCCCTAAAGCTCTTAGCCTCTGTACACGTTCTTTTTTAATGGTGTTCTGTACTTGAGGCATTCTAGCAGCTGGTGTATCGTCCCTTTTGGAATAAGGGAAAATATGTAAATATGGAATTTGTACCTCTTCTATCAAATTATATGTGTTTTGAAACATCTCATCGCTCTCGGTCGGAAAGCCTACTATAATGTCAGCTCCAATCGCTATATTTGGCCTCAGAGACCTGACTCGCTCACAAAAGGCTTTGACCTGTTCGCGTGAGTGCCTTCTTTTCATCCGTTTTAGTATTAAATTATCCCCAGATTGTAAACTTAAATGCAAATGTGGCATTAATCTTGGCTGATGCTCTATAAGATGAAATAGCTCATCGTCTATTTCCCCAACATCTATAGATGAGAGCCTCAACCTCTCCAGCTCAGGTACATGCTCCAATACTTTGGTTATCATATATCCAAGCGAAGGTTGTCCAGGTAGGTCCAATCCATAGTCCGTAATGTCGATGCCGCTTAGTACTATTTCTTTGTAGCCAGCTGATACAAGCCTTTGACATTGTGACACTACCTCTCCGACACCAACACTTCTGCTATTACCTCTGCCGAAAGGTATCGTACAATATGTACACCTGTGATTGCAGCCATTTTGTACTTGTATAAAAGCACGAGAATATCCGTCTATATTATCCACGAGATGATGTGCAGTTTCTTGAATCGACATGATATCGTTCACTATTACTCTTTCTACATCATCTTCCCAGAGCTGCTTAGAGCTTTCTTGATGAACTGTTTCATATGTTTTTGCTTGAATCTTCTCCTGGTTGCCTATTACAAAGTCTACCTCCGACATTTTAGAATACTGTTCCGGGTTTATTTGCGCCGCACATCCCGTCACCACTATTTTAACGTTTGGCTTATCCCTTTTAGCCTTTCTAATGGCTTGGCGTAACTGTCTTTCTGCTTCTGCAGTTACTGCGCATCCATTAAATATAATGGTGTTAGACAGTCCAGACTGACTTGCCAATTTTTTTATGACTTCGCTCTCGTAGGTGTTTAATCTACACCCAAATGTAACTACTTCCAGTGTCATTTTGTTGTCGATGATTAAGGCTGATATCAAGTGTATATCACAAATAAATATTTAAATCATTCTTATTAAGGTCTACAAAATTGTCAGTCTATATGCTAAATTGATTGTAAGGGGTTTTAACGTCAAAAAACAATGGGTCAACGCAAAGAAATAGGAGCTGAAGAGCGAGCTGGGCTGTTTGATCTATATATTCAACAAAGGGGGAGCATGAAGCTAAGCAGAGATGACTTAGTCTATTGCATAGAACACTTTAGGGGAATTAGAAAAAACTGCTCTATATCTGGCAAGCTGAAGATATCTGATACAGATCTGAGCGGCGAAGATATCACAGGCATTGATATTTCAGGGCTTGAGCTAAATGGTGTGAAGTTTAACAATACCAAGGTGGATGTCGATCAATTTACATATATACTAAATTACGTAAGGCTTGGTCTGACCGATATTTCAAATATCAACATCTTTGGATTAAATCTGTCGGGTGTTGATTTATCGGGGGTAGATCTCAGCAAAATATCTCTGAAAGGTGTGAAATTGGATAAAACGAGTTTCTTATCGATTAGAGAATCTCTACAAAGCAGAGCAATGTCTATAGAAGGGGCGGATCTCAGCAATATTAACCTGAGTGGCGAATACATAGTAGACCTTGAAGTGGGTATGGCCCAATACTGCTATGTGGATCTAAAAGGCATCAACTTTAATAATGTAAATTTAGTAGGCGCCGATCTATCTGCCACGTACATCAATGACGCAACATTTCAATATGCTAATTTGGAGAATGCCAAGATCATAGCATCTTATGCTACAAGGGCTAATTTTACTGGAGCGAAATTAGCAAACGCTGTACTGAAGCATTCAAATTTTGCATATGCGATCTTTGATAAGGCAGATTTAACAAGAGCAATTATTTAATTGATGGTGGATACTGAGGATGGATTTCGCTAAACATGCTGATAGCCTTTATACAAAGGCAACAAACTTTGATGAAGCCAGTTTCAAAGATGCTACGATGAAAGACCTTCAGAATGCAACTGGTGCATTTTTAACAAAGCAGCAAAGCCTTGGTAAGGAAGAGGGTGGTTGGTTATGGCAGGCCATACACAATTTGTTTACAAAAAGACCAACAAAGGGAGATGCTGATAAAATACCCCCTTCTTTGAGTTTGTGAAGCTAAGTCTAAAAGCGGTGCAGATGAATCGACCAGTTGACAGATATTGTAAACAGTGTCAACTTAGCCGTGTCTGTGTTGCAGCTTTAAAGCAACCGTTTTGGATAATTAGTTAATATTGATATTGTATATGTTCTCACTGCTTAGTGATAGTTTGTCAAAACTTTTTCAAAAGCTAAAAAGCAAAGGGGTGCTGACTGAAAAAGACATAGACGACGCAATGAGAGAAATTAGGCTCGCCTTGTTGGAAGCTGATGTCGCACTGCCGGTTGTCAAAGAGTTAATCGCGAACGTCAAAACAAAAGCTATAGGACAGGAAATCGTTAAAAGTGTTGCACCAGCTCAAATGGTGGTCAAAATAGTTAATGATGAGCTTGTCAATATTTTAAAAAGTGATGATCAGTCAATTAACGTGGGAGGACAAGCCCCTGTTGTCATTATGCTTGTTGGTTTGCAAGGAGCAGGTAAGACCACTACAGCTGTGAAATTGGGAGCATTCCTAAGAAAAAAGCTGAAAAAAAAGGTATTGTTAGCATCACTAGATGTATACAGACCTGCTGCAATCGAACAGCTTCAGATTTTGGGCAAACAAGTCGAGATTGACACTTTTGAAAGTGATAAAAACTTACCCGCACTTGAAATTGCAAAGAGTGTACTGCTCGAATCAAAACAAAAGGGATATGAAGTATTGATACTTGACACAGCCGGTAAGCTTCATACTGATCCTGTCGCAATCAATGAATTGCAGCAAATAAAAAAGATGGCCGCCCCTCTGGAAACATTCCTTGTGGTTGATGCCTTAACAGGACAAGATGCTGCAAATATAGGAAAAGTCTTTAATGAACAGCTAGGAATCACCGGAATAATACTAACAAGAGTAGACGGTGATGCTAAGGGTGGTGCTGCACTTAGTTTGAAGATGATTACTGGTGCTCCAATCAAGCTGTTGGGTGTTGGTGAAAAGATCAGTGAATTAGAGGAATTTCATCCAGAAAGAGCAGTATCGCGAATTTTAGGGATGGGCGACATCGTGTCCCTTGTGGAAAAGGCATCATCACTAGTTAACGAAGAAGATGCCTTGACTATGACTCAAAAGATGCGTCAAGGTCGTTTTGATCTGAACGATTTAAAAAGGCATCTGAAAAATATGAAGAAGATGGGGGGAATAGCATCCTTGTTATCGATGCTACCAAAGCTTCCGGGGATGAGCTTGCCAACAGAGGGAGCAGTGGGTGATGATGCCTTTAAACGCATAGAGGCTATAATAGACTCCATGACGGAGCTTGAAAGACAAGAGCCAAAAATATTGAATGCATCTAGGAAAATTAGGGTTGCGAAGGGCTCTGGAACTAGCGTACAAGACATTAACAGACTTTTAAAGCAGCATTTGGCAATGAGCGACATGATGAAAAGATTTAGTAAAATGGACCCAAGAAGGTTAAAAGACATGTTAAAGTAATGGAGTGATGTTGTTTAGGCAAGCGCCCTAAAACAATAAAGAGGAGATGTAATAAATAGAAAAAGGAGCAATATCATAATTTTTGATTGGTAAATAGGTAGTGTACAATACAATGTGTCAAGCCAATAAAGACGTGAGTGAGATTAACAAAAAGAAACGAACGCTTTATTGGTAGAAAGTAATGATTCCGCTATGTTTTCTGCTGTTACCGATTGCTGGAGTTCTAGGTGCACTATCGCTATCAGTCTTTTTTGTGTTTGTGATCTGTGGTGCATTGTACACCAGGGACTTGAAGCTGCTTGATTATAGGGTGCACATTCTGTTTTTATGTTCCGTCGTCTTGCTTTTTTGTTGTTTTTCTTACATTACACCTTACACAAGCGTTGTTGACTATGCTAGGGTTGTAGCAATTGCATACCTTGGATTTCTTCTTGCCTCCTCCACTATTAGCAATGGTCTTGCGCTGTTACAATCAGAGAAGATAATAAGATATTTTGAAATAGGTTTTATAATAACCTTGATTTGTTGCTTTATAGAGCAACATTGTGGTGGCATGGTCATTAGACTATTTCATGAGATTTTCTCAACAAGAGTAGAGAAGTCATTATACTTAAGGACCGACTTAAATCGTGGTATGACTTTTTTATCGATGTTAGTATGGGTCATGGTATATCGTTACTATTGTCGTCGCGCATTTGTGAAGATAGGGCTTGTATTGGCGTCAACGCTCTATGTTATAATGTATTCTGAAAGCGAAGCTGCAAAAGTAGCTTTGTTGTGTAGCACCAGCATAGTGTTATTCAGCTCCATATTTCTCAGAAGATTTCATTATCTGTTTTTTATCTGCTTTGTGTCGTTATCGTGTTTGACACCATTTATCATCATGTCGATAATAGAAAACCCACAGTGCGATTTCTTATGGTCGCGCCTCCCCCAGTCGTGGCAGCATAGATTGTATATCTGGACAGATGTTTTAAATCTGATATCCATCAAACCTTACTTTGGATGGGGGTTTGGTAGTTCCAGAATTTTTGCAAAGCTTGGGGATATACTAATATTGCCTGCATCAAATACTATGGGATTGTTCTCATCGCACCCACATAATGCCGTACTTCAAGTGTTATTAGAAGTTGGAATAGTCGGCTCCATTACATATACTGTGATGTTTGCATATATAATGAATAAAATTAGGCTGGTATTTCCAATCGACGCGCAGCCATTTGTTTACGGTATACTGAGCGCCTACATCCTGGTTTCTCAGTGTAGTTATAATATTTGGGCTGCTTGGTGGTTGTCTGCCCCGTTTATAGCTGTTTATTCGCTGCGTATGGCTGTAATGGCAAAAGACCGCGAACAGTCAGCCTAAGTTTACAAAATTACTACTTGAACAATCTTCGATTCTGACGGTATAATGTGAAAGTCAGCGATGACTATGGTAATAAACACTATCTATAATAGGTATTTTGGACTCGGGGGCAGTACCCGACGCCTCCACCACATTTATTCGGGGGCGAAACAGCTTCGACAGATGCTCAAAAAGGTAGACACTTTACTCAGTTTGGTCCGGCTGTAATAGGCTAAAAATAAATAAATGCAAACTTGAACAAAGTTGTAGCAAACGATAATTGGGTACCTACTGCTGCTATGGCGGCCTAAGTACAAGGTTATCGAAGCGGTGTGGGACTACCGGGCAACAGAAGTGTCCCATCAGTTTATAAAATGAGGAGGTGTTATGGCATATAATTCGGACAATATTTTTGCGAAAATTATTAATGGATTATTGCCATCTAACAAACTATACGAGGATGAGCACGTACTGGTGATACGTGATAAGTATCCCGTGGCCCCTGTACATGTTCTGGTGCTTCCCAAAGCTCAGTATGTCTCATTTGATGATTTTGTAGCAGGTGAGACACCTGAGACGATTGCACATTTTTTCAAGATAATAAGAAAAGTTGCACATGATTTGAATATCGGAACAAGTGGCTATAGACTCATTACAAATCACGGTAGGGATGCTGTACAGACCGTACCACATTTCCACGTCCATATCCTTGCTGGCAAGAATCTTGGAAATCTGATACCGGAATCAGCAAATTGAATTCCCAAATATGTTGAAACATGCGTTACATGTATTGGAAGCATTTTTTGTGTATCTGTTCTTTTACGCCTGCAAACTCCTGCCTATGGCTTTTGCATCATATGCCTGTGGTAAGCTTTGTCAGTGGATAGGGCATTATACCAAGGTTAGTAAGGTAGCTGACGTAAATTTGATGAGGTGCTTTCCCAATTATAGCGAGGCAAAGAGGAGAAATATCATACAGCAAATGTGGAATAATCTAGGACGTATGATTGGTGAATTTCCACATTGGTATAAGATGAGCTCCAAGGAGTTTATGAGCAGAGTAAAAATAAATGATATCAGCGGTGAAATTTCTAAAGGTGGTATATTGGTGTCAGCACACTATAGCAATTGGGAAATACTACCTAGAGTGCTGCAGGAAATGAACCTCAAGGTGCATATCATACATAGAAAAGCAAATAATCCATATGTCGATGCATTCATAAACACGATACGTCAAAAAACCGGTGTCACACTGCTTAGAAAAGGTCTGGTTGGAGTCAAAGAAATAGTAAAAGCATTGAAGGCAGGTCATAGCGTCGGTATGTTGGTTGATCAAAAGACGAACAACGGTATAGATGTGCCATTTTTCGGTATTCCAAGTAAAACTACTGCAGCTCCCGCTAATCTTGCTATCAAATTTAACATTCCAATATTTTTAGCGTATGTTAAAAGAACTGGTGATGGAAACTACCAAGTAAATATATTGCCACCTTTGAAATTTTCAGAAGGTGCAGATGTACTGTCTGTAATGTCCCAGATTAATAGGACCATAGAGGAGTGGATACGAGAAAGTCCCTCCGATTGGTTTTGGGTTCACAGACGTTGGAATAAATCCTTGTATTGTTCGTGAGGAGCTATGGAAGCAGTTGTACTGTATGTGCCCTGTTCAAACAAAAGTGAAGCTGTGAGGATAGCGGAGCACTTGGTAGGTAGTAGGTTAGCTGGATGTGTAAATATCATCGATAATGTGACGTCTATATATAGGTGGAACGATACTATAGAAAGGTCTCAAGAGTGTTTGCTAATCGCTAAAACCACAAAAGAGCTTGTAAAAGCAGCATCTGATGATATTTGCAAAATACACTCATATACCACCCCATGTATTGCAGAGATAAGCCTGAGCGGTCTAAACGAAGTGTTTGGGCAGTGGCTTATAGGAGCGTTGGGCGATCATAAAAAAGAGTGAGGATCGATGTCGACTTTCACTTGTACAGTCTTTGGTAACGTAAGGCAAGTGAGCCATTGTCGAATGATCTTTTGCATATTGATGTTGGAAGGTGATTTAACAAGGAACCGATACCTATAGCGTTTGCGAACCATAAAGATTGGTGCTGGTGTTGGTCCCAGAATGGTAATGTTGTGGTATTCCGGTATGTGACTAGACAGCAAATCAGCAGTTTGGGCGCAAGTGGATTCATCAAATGCTTGTACTGTTATGAGGGCTAGCTTGGCAAACGGGGGCATTTCTGCTACTTTCCTGTCGTTTAGTTCTGTAGCATAAAATGCCTCCCTATCTCCAGATATAATCTGGTTGATCAGCATACTCTCTGGCTCATATGTCTGTATATACACGACACCCTGAGTACTCTCCCTACCAGCTCTGCCAGATACCTGCTGAAATAATTGATAAGTGCGCTCCAGTGCTCTAACATCACCACCGTTTAATTTTTTATCGCACTCTATAATACCCACAAGGTGAAGACCAGGGAAATGCAGCCCTTTTGCTGTGAGCTGCGTGCCTACTATAATGTCGATATCACCTTTGATAATAGAGTCGATCTTTTGTTGAGCATCTTGGTGATTTTGGATGGTGTCGCTCGTAAAGATCTCTACTCTTGCATTGGGTATCGCTTTTTGTACTTCCTCTGCGATTCTTTCTACTCCAGGTCCGAAGGCGATCATTTTGGCGCTTGAGTCGCATACAGGACACTCTGTCACCTTATCTATGGTATGCGAACAGTAGTGGCATTGCAATACCCCTTTCTTTTTATGCTCTACCATAAAAGAATTGCAGTTGGTACATTCTATCTTGTGTTTGCACTTAGCACAGATTGTAATTGGAGCATAACCCCTCCGATTTAAAAAAAGTAACGACTGCTTCTTTAAATTGAGTGTATTAATCAACTGTTGTCTTAAAGTAGGCGAGATCCACATGTTATGTCTCATGTGCTCTTTGTTTAAATCTATCACTTGTGTCAAGGGGAACACCGCTTCGCCGTATCTAGATTGCAAAAATACCTTGTGGTATCTACCGCTTTGAACGTTGTATGCAGTCTCTATAGATGGTGTTGCAGAAGCAAGTAAAATTGGAATGTCATCTATCTTGGCTTTCACAATTGCCATATCTCTTGCGTTGTATGTCACTCCTTCCTCCTGCTTGAATGAGCTATCATGTTCTTCATCTACAATGATAAGCTTGAGGTGAGCAAATGGTAGAAATAAAGCGCTTCTGGCTCCTACTATAAACTGTGCATTACCAAGTCGAATATTATGCCAGTATGAGTATTTTAAGCTTTGTGAAATACCAGAGTGCCAAACGACGGGTTTGATGCCTAAGGTGCTTTCAAAGCGTTTAATGAGCTGTGTCGCAAGTGTGATTTCTGGAAGCAATATTAATGCTTGACCTCCACGTTTTATGACGTTTGATAAACATTCCAGGTAAAGTTCTGTTTTGCCTGAGCCAGTCACACCGTCTATCAATGTCACTGAATGCTGGTTATTTGACAAACGCTCCTTAATCGATTGGAACGCTGTGTTTTGTTCTGTGCTTAATGTAATGGTTTTGATAGTTGAAAGATCTGTCATCAAAGATCGAAAGCTCTTGTCTAGCTTTTTATTACCACCTAGTACCATTTTAAAAATAGCTTCAGCGGAGGTCACATTGTAGTTTGCTACCCACCTCATAAATTGAAGCATATTAGCGCTGAGGATCTGACCTTCATAGACATTAGATATATCACGTATCTGAAAGTCGGGAAGATCGTGTACTTCTTCTACAACACATCCTATTACGCTCTTGTTTTTAATCGGTACTTCGACAATTTGTCCGACTTGTAGTTTTAAGCTTGTGGTATTTCTGTATGTCAATGGTCTGCTGACGTTCAGAGGTAACAGTATTGAGAGTAATTGATTCGACATCTATTTTTATAATTTTTATAACTAATGCATACGTGGTATAACACAATCATATAGTGTTACTTTCACAAGTCAAAACCTTAGGCAGTATGCGGTATTTTCTCGTATTGATTTTCGTCTGTGTATTCACGTTCAAAGCATACGCAAAGTCTATCATTATAGATGATGAGATTGAGTCTACACTGTTACATATAGCCCAACCAATCTTCAAAGCTGCAGGGCTTGAGTATCAAGGACTCAAAGTGATCGTAATAGACGACACCAGTCTAAATGCGTTCGTGAATAACAACAAGATGATCTTCGTCAATACCGGCACCCTAACATTTTCAGACGATCCAGATGTGATAGCAGGCGTAATCGCCCACGAATGCGGTCATATAGCGCTGGGTCACCTTGCTGATAGGAGGGACAGACTAAAGGATGCTACAAGAAGTATGATGAGCAGTATGCTGGTTGGAGTGCTGGCTGGCCTTCTTACGAAAGAACCTGGAGTTGCTGTAGGTGGCTCAACGATTGCAGGTCATGCCATCAATATGGACTTACTAAAGTATTCTCGTGCTCAGGAAGCTCAAGCTGACGCAATGGCGGTAAAATATTTGGCCAAGGTACATGTTAGCACAGGAGGATTGATAAAATTGCTAAAGTATTTCAATCAAAATGAAAGAACGTTTTTTAAAGAGGATAGTCCATATTTAAGAACTCACCCAACATCTCGAGATCGTATAGAAGATCTTAAGGCTAGTATTGCTAATACTATGGTTGTAGAAGGCACTACAGGAGGCGGGAATGATCTGATGGCTCCAAAACATCAAACATCTCGAGATCGTGTGGCAGATGGTAAACCCCATCCTAGAGGCATCGCAATTACAAGGGAAGCCTTAAGAGAGCGCTATAAAATGATGGTTGCAAAGATCATAGGATTTACTGAACCCTTTGAGAAGGTGAGGAGAAAGTATGGTGTTAAAGGTGGATCCACTCTTTCTGAAGAGGGTACTTATGCTCTTTCTATAGCGCACTTTAAAAAAGGGGATGTTAGCAAAGCTTTGACCTTACTTGATATTTTGATCTCAAAATCACAAGGACTGAATCCTTATTTTTTGGAATTGAAAGGACAGTTTCTCTTTGAAAGCGGTAAAGTTGAGCTCGCTATTCCATATTATGAAAAAGCCTTAAAGCTGAGGCCAGCATCTGATATCTTTAAGGTGGAATTAGCCTATGCTCTTTTAACTCACAGTAAGAAAGAGAACGTCAATAGAGCTTTACCTCTTCTACAGACCGCTATAGAACAGGACGTAGACAATATGATTGCATGGCAATATCTTGGGGTTGCACTAAAGACGTTGAGGCTGAACAATGAGAGCAGCCTAGCTTTTGCTAAAGCAGCGATATTGAGTGGGGATCGTGTGACAGCGCAAAAATTTTTAAATAGCATCAAACAGGCCAACGGTGTTTTTCCGAACTTCAAGCCATTTTATAGAAATGCTTTGGAGTCTGTGTTGACAGATATAAATGAAGGTTAATCTTAATGTGCGCTAGATAATGTGATATCTGCTATAATTCATAATATATCTGCTCTAAGTGTGTTGATGTTTTAATATTTTTGCTCTAACATCAAAATATACGGTGTAAGCCAAGATTAAACTCAGCTGATTTTTGAGGGGGATATGTCAGTGCGGTGTTTAAAGATATACCTGTTTTTGTGGTGTATATCCATCTGTCCTATATACAGCGCCGCCAAGGAAAGTAGATATGTAGCTCTGCAAATAGGTAGAGGGATGCAGACTAATAAAGTCGATGTGATTTGGAGATTCTACGAGGCAGGCCCAGTTACCTTTAGAAAGGAGAGGCTAAAGTCTAGCTCGGTATACGACATAACTCTAGGCCAAAAGGTTGCAGAGAACACATACGTAGAAGGAGAAGTCTCCTATTCCCCAAAGCACAAATTCACCAAAAAAGTCTCAGGTTCCGCAGGACACACTCCTCTCTTTGATAGACTAAGCGCTAAGATACAAAGCACTAGTGTATTCTTTAACGTCAATCGCCACATTACTAGTGCACAGTATAATGTGTCAAAATGTGTCAAGATAACACCATTTGTGCTTGTGGGTGCAGGGATTGCTTTTAATAGAGTTGGTGTAACACATGATGTGGATCAGCATGACGATACTGTTGAACTGAAGGGTGCAAGTACAGAGCAATTTGCTTGGCAGGTTGGTGGTGGAATTCTTGTCTCTATCAAGGAGAGACTAAATATGGTTATATCGTACAGATATAGAGACTTAGGTGCTCTAAAGGCAAGTCATTGCCCTTCTTTGGATCATAGGGAGCATCTGAAGGGTAAGCTACGGTTATCAACAGTGTTAATTGGTGTAGTATATAAATTTTAATTTCAACAAGGAGTGCGAACAATGGTAATGCGTCAGACATTAGAGTATATCCAAAGGAAGGAAGCGGAGATTGAGGCCGCAAGGCGTGCTGCAGAGCAACATCAACAAAGGCCACAAGAAGTCGTGGTGAAGGTAAATGCTGTGCCTCAGACCCAAGCGTCCAACACGCATAGTGTAAGAACTCAACACAACAAAGGCCCAGGTGAGCTTAGTGTTAAGAGTACAGGGGGCGGTGAACAAAGGGAGCAGGTGCATTATAGGCCTATGCCTTCTTCATTAGAACATCATGAGAAAAGCTTATGGCATAGAGTTGCAGATTATGTCAAAACGGATGATGTTAGTAAGATTCTTACGATTTTATATGGAGTGACAGCAACTGGAATTGTTGGGGTTATGAGCTTTACAGTATTATGGAGTTATTTGGAAGATCGAGCAAAGGAAGCGAAGGAAGTGAGACCTCAAAATGTTGTGAGGGACAATGAGCCTGCTAACCTTCAAGACCCTCACGATCAAGAGCCTCACAACGATGATGGTATGAATAATGGTGATAGAGGTGGACCTGAGATGCCGACATTGGATCGTAAGTTTGCTCCGGGTTTTAGTTTATTTGAACCCGGTTCCTTTGGTGCTCCTAGCTCTTTTCGTCCTATCGAGTTGAATACTGAAATGAGTGAGGGACATCCACTTCATACTTCAAGTGCACATGGGTTGATACCAAGATCTTATGAGGGAGCCACATATCAGAGTATACAGATGACGAAAGGTGGAGTGCTATACAATGTAGTTAACTACGGTGGTTTAAGTCCTAGGGGACATTCTTCAAGTCTATCATGGTATACTAAAGGTGCTCCAAAAACTGTAGACAGCGCCACCCAGACTACACACTATACAGGCAGCCTTTATTCCGATGATGGAAGCGTGTGTGTGATTACTGATGATATTGAATACAGTGAGAGTCTTGAGAATTTTGTATCAGATTCCCTTCAGACCTCAAGCGTGATAACAACAGAAGTAGGTCAGAAAACTATAGTAGCAACTACAAGCGCTTTACGTCATACTGATGATATATCCCCTACCTGCAAAGTCTTTGGTTGGAACACTGAAGGGTACGACAACAATGACGACAGTGGGCCAGGCGATCTATCACAAGGAATCACCCTTGAGTATGGAGGTGTTGAGATGTAGTGTTATACATAAATAGTTTGATGTTGTGCAAGTGGGTATGCATCCACTACAAAATGTGGTTGTTATCTACCACATAACCTGAAACTGTGGTTCACAAGTATATTAAAAAGTTAATCACATTAATGTTCATTTCAACAAGGAGGGCGAACAATGGTAATGGGGAAGACATTAGAGCAGATCCAAAGGAGGGAAGCAGAGATTCAGGCCGCAAGGCGTGCTGCAGAGCAACATCAACAAAGGCCACAAGAGGTCGTGGTGAAGGTGAATGCTGTGCCTCAGACCCAAGCGTCTAACACGCAGGATATAGGAACACAACACACAGTGCCTGGTAAATTTAGTATTAAGAGTACAGGGGGCCATGAACAAAGGGAGCAAGTGGATTATAGGCCTATGCCTTCCTCATTAAAACATCATGAGAAAAGCTTATGGCATAGAGTTGCAGATTATGTCAAAACGGATGACCTTAGTAAGGTTTTCACGATTTTATATGGAGTGACGGCAACTGGAATTATTGGCGTTATGAGCTTTACAGTGTTATGGGGTTATTTGAAAGAGGGGTCAAAGGAAGTGGAGCGAGGACGACTTAAAAACGTTCTGAAAGACAATAAAGAAACCCCAACTCCTGCACTTCACAATGATGAGGATTTTGATAATGGAATGCCTGAGATGCCTACATTGGATCGTAGGTTTACTGCGGGTTTTAGTGTGTTTGAACCCGGTTCCTTTGCTGCTTCTAGAACCAGCTCTTTTCGTCCTGTCGATTTAAATACCGAAGCGACAGAGGAGCAGATATATCCTACCTCAAGTTCAGCAGCCTTAGCTTATCGCTACACAGAGGATATGTGTAGAAGGATACAAGAGGAGAAAGAGGGGATGTTGTACAAGATAGTGAATTACATGGGCCTGAGTCCTAGAGGAGCTCCCACAAGTTCATCATGGCGTAGTGAGCGTACTGAAAGTACTGCCGCTCTAAAGACTCCAGCGATGAGGGTGCATACAGAGGAGAAAGAGGCCAGAAGCATAAATAGAATCAATTTCAGTATATTTGATGATGATGATAATTCACAGACCGAGCAATTGCTTGATCAAAATCGACGCGGTTCTGATCAAGACTCTATTTTTGGTAGTTCTTATACTGAAAGCGAGATAGGAGCGAAAATAGCAGAAGGCAAAGCAATTATGAAAGAAAACATGTATATAACCGATTCTGCTTACAATCTACCTCCAAACTGCAAAAGCTTAGACACCACTAACAGACTGGAAGATGATGAAAGAGACGGTGATGGTTTTGATGGGGGAACAGGAGGTGGTACAGCTCAAGGCATCACAGTGGACTGGTAGTGAATATAACAATTTATATTGCGCATGCTGACTATTTGATGTTATGTTGGCATCGGAGATGATTGGGTAGCTGCTGTAAAAGTTTTTTATAGAGGAAAGTCCGGGCTTCATGGAACTATGATGCTGAGTAACGCTCAGATAGAGTGATCTAATAGATAGTGCCACAGAAAATATACCGCCTTTTAAAGGTAAGGGTGAAAAGGTAAGGTAAGAGCTTACCGGGCCTCTAGCAATAGAGGCCGCATGGTAAACCTCATCAGAAGCAAGACCGTGCAATGCGTACCTATGACCGTATGGTCTAGGAGCTATGGTTTCAAGCCAAACGCATGGGTAGGTCGCATGAATTAAGTGGCAACACTTAATCAAGATGAATAGCTACCGTTGGTGATACCAACACAGAACCCGGCTTATAGATCATCTCCGCTGTAACACATCATCGGTGATATGTCTATTTCGCTTAGGGTGAGCCTACAGGGCGGAATTCCAAAATTGTGCTTGATCTTTGAAAGAAATAAAGATATTTCTAGTGGTTCGGGCGATTAGCTCAGCTGGTAGAGCATCTCGTTTACACCGAGAGGGTCGGCAGTTCGAATCTGTCATCGCCCACCAGTGCAAAAAGTAAGTGTATACCAATGCTATAAAGGCTTGCTTTTTATTTGCGCTGTTATATCTTGATGATACCAGGGGATGTAGCTCAGTTGGTTAGAGTGCTGGCCTGTCACGCCGGAGGTCGCGAGTTCGAGCCTCGTCATCCCCGCCATTGGTAACTCTGCCCCCCACTCATCTAAGGTTTTTAGATCAATGAAGCGCTTGGTACGATTATTTCTTCTGCTGTTCAGTCTGGTTGGCCTACTGCTAATAGGAGGGTTTCTATGCTTCCTCATGTACGTGCCAAAAACAGTATGCCAAACCCCAGAACTGATCGTTGTGTTGACAGGAGATAACAGACGTGTTGAAGAAGGCTTCAAATATGTTGCACAAAGAGACGCAAAAGCAATACTCATATCAGGTATAGGACATGGTGTGTCGCTTGGGGACTTTGAGAATCTTCAAAAGCGCTTCAATGTCGTGTCGTCTAAGGTATTCTTGGGAGGGTTGTCCCGTGACACCGTTGGAAACGCAATTGAGACGTCAGCCTTTATGAAGCTTCACAGCTATACCAGGGTCTGTGTAGTAACATCCTCGTATCACATACCAAGAAGCAGTATGGTTTTCCAGAAGGTGATGCCACATAACACTGTAGGTTTTATTGAAGTTGTGGACAACTTTCACAATAGGAAATACCAGTACGTCAAAAAGCGATTCGTAGAGTATGTAAAGCTTATGATAACTCTTCTACAAAGCTTCGTTGATCATACGTTCTAGTATGAAATTGACAACATCTTCCCTGATACCAAATAGATGAAAATCAAGCTCTATGTCTATGTTTAACCCGTTGGCTTTTATAATTCTAATCACCCCATTTGCAGCCCTTCTCAAAGCAAATGGATCCTTAGAACCCGTAGGTTTAATGCCAATGCTAAACATCTTGTTGAGAGTATCAAGTTTATCCGCCATAGCCGCAAGGACAGATAACGGTCTGCTAGGGGTCGTGTCACCAGCTCCGTTTGGCTTGTAGTGCTCACGAATTGCGATCGCTATATCTTCCTCTTCACCGTTGTATAAGGCACAGTAGTATCCTATGATACCTTGTAACTCGGGAAATTCTCTAACAGTCTCTGTAGTCAGATCAGCTTTCATTAGCTCTATTGTACGGTCCAGTTTGTCTATTGGAATGTCATAGCAGTCAGTCCCTTCGGAAAGAAACTGAAGCAGTTTGCTTGCTATGGTTTTTATGCTAGCAATTTTATCATAAACACTCCCTAGCTCGCTATGAAATAACACTTTCCTTAAGTCGAGCACACGTTCTTCTAGTTTCATCTCTCTGTCATTTGTAAATAAAAACAGTGCGTCGTATAATCTGGCCTCCAAGACGCTTTGATTGCCCTCTATAATCTCCTTACCTCCATTGACTCCTGGAATGTTGGAGACTATAACAAAGTAAGGAGCCAAACGACCAGATCTATCACGTAGCATTATGTATCTTTGATGATTTCTTAAAGTGGTAATCAACAACTCCTCAGGTAATACCATGAATCTAGAGTTGATCTCACCTAAGTACAACACAGGATACTCTACTAAATTGACAATCTCACTAAGTAATTGCTGATCTTCCACGGGTGTGAAGATCTCTCCTATCGTTTGAGATTGTTTAAGAATTATATCTCTTCTCTCTTCCTGAGAAAGGATAACATTGTGCTGTTTTAATAGGGCTGCGTAGTCATCTACATTAGCACTTTGTACAGTCTGAAGCCCCTCAGACAAAAACCTATGACCACGAGTTGTGTTACCAGCTGTCAAATGTCCAAAGCGTACCTCTATTACATCTTTGTTGAGTAGACATAGTATGGAGCGTAATGGCCTGATCCATTTAATGTCATAATCGCCCCATCTCATCGATTTAGGCCATGTGAGCTCATTTAATGCCTCTTCAATAGATTCCTGTAAAAGAGCTTTGAGATTTTTCTGTTCGCGAGGTAAATGGTAGAAGTAAAAGCCATCCCTCACTTCAAGGTCCAGGTGTCTGGTAATGTTATATTTTTTCATGAAGCCTGTAATGGCAGTCGGTGCTGCTTCAATTCTGGGGCCTCTAATTTCTTCCGACTCACTCGTGTTTGATTCAGGTATGTCTCTGAAATATACCACAATCCTCACTGGTGTGAAGTAAACCTCAGGGGGTGTAATCACGTTCTGAAGTTTTTCGGAAATGTTTTTAGCGATTGAAGAGGCCAGTTGCCTAGCGCCACTTTCTATCATTATAGCGGGCATCTCCTCAGAAAACAGTTCTAATAACAACTCGTTCATATTATTGCTTTTCTATCTATTGCTTACGTAGTTCCTGCATTGTCGCGAATGCACGATTGTGCCATTCCACATTGTGTACTCTGACATAATCCACGTTATTATCAAGCAAATATAATGATGCCACGACTGTTTCTAAATCTCGTTCTATAGGTGGAAGGTCCGTAATCATCTCTAAAAATGATTTTCTAGAATGACCTACAAGCACTTCCGTACCGAATTTTTTGAACAGTCGAATGTTTCTCAAAACCTCAAATGATTGCGAGGCGTTAGTGGCAAAGCCTATGCCCGGATCTATAATGATTTGATCTAATGAGATACCTCTTTTGATGCATTCATCCAACTTTTCTTCAAATTTTTCCTCTATTTCTTGTACTTTCTTGACCCTCACCGATTTATCTGCAGGTAAGACAAGGCTATACATCAATACATACTTGACGTGCTTGTGTTGAGCAATAAGGTCTAGCATGTTTGAATCCCTACCAAACGAGACATCGTTGATGTAGCCTACACCAAAGTCAATCGCTTTTTGAGCACTCTTCCAATGAAATGTGTCTATGCTGATATCAGGAAGGCGATTTGTACCATACACATTCCGATATGAGGTTAAAGCCGCGCCTAGTTTGCTCCATTCTTCATCATGATCGAGGAGCTGTGCGCCATAAGCTGTAGAAGTGCCACCTATGTCTACTATGTTTGCTCCACTGGCAAATAGGTGCTCTAACCTTTTCATAGCCTCGATTGTGTCAAGATAGAGTCCGCCATCTGAAAACGAATTGTGAGTAATGTTCAAAATGCCAACGATTTTCATAGCGCACTTCCGATATTGAAGTAATTTACATCTAGTTACAAGGGCAGGGCTGCCCTCTCTTTAGGATTATCAGCGTGGGAGGAATATGAGATGGGCCCGAGCAGACTGTTCCTTGAGATACCTCGACTAACCAACAGTCGCGTTTTATATCAGATCTTTGATATCTGTCTAGTTTGATCTCAAGTTGGTGGAGTATTAATTCCTGTTGCCGCGTTAGAGCTTATACCAAATCTCATTTTTAAATGATTCAAAACGGATTTTGTGAAACTCGGCTCTGCGCACGTATTTCAATACGCTTACGCAGCCTCATCCTCAAATCCATTTGCCTGATTTAATCTGAAATTTGGTATTATGTATGGCTCCACAGAAATTTTACCCTATTTTGTACTCCTGTAAGTATTTCCCAGACTGTACTAGAGGTGTAAGCAGCTATTCGTTCTACAGGCAAGCCTTCACCCCAAAGTATTGCTGGATCGCCTATCGAGCAGTTACCATTACATCGTCTCAGATCCACCGCTATCATATCCATTGACACCGCGCCAACTACAGAGCATTCAATCCCATTGATCAAAATAGGTGTCCCATCCTTCGCCGCCCCTGGATAACCATCACCATAACCAAAAGCTATGATTCCTACCATCATGTCCTCAGGGCATTTGTACCTTGCCCCGTAACCAATAGTTGACCCCTTTTTGAGCATTTGTATCGATATTATTGCAGTTTGTACGGTCATCACAGGTTTCAGACCCAAGCTACTAGCATCTACACCTGGAATAGGGGAGGCGCCATATAGCATGATTCCTGGTCTTACATAGTCGTAATGGCAGTTTGAAAAGTGTAATAATCCTGCAGAATTGCATATGCTCCACTCCGCTTCCTTGAGCACGTGTTGGAGAGCTTGAAAGGTTAGGAGCTGCTCTTGGTTGAGCGGGTGATCTAGATCGCTAGCACAAGCGAAGTGTGACATAACCTTGATAGGTTTTGCTATGTTGTGATGCTCAGACAATACTTCGTAGTACTTCTTAGCTTCATCCACCGCCACTCCAAGTCTACACATTCCCGTGTTCACCTTCAGCCATGCAAATATTGGTGCTGGCAAAAATACCTTTTTCAGCATGTCAACCTGAACACCGCTGTGAAAGACAACGTGAAATCCTTCCGTGGCCGCAAGCAATAATTCGCTACGGTCAAAGACCCCTTCAGTTAGTAAAATTGGCGCTTTTACTCCTATCTTTCTTAGCGCCATCGCTTCATCGATCGATGCAACACCAAAGATGTCTGCGTATTTATCAAGTTTGGAAGCGACCGAGCGAATGCCATGCCCGTAAGCATTAGCCTTAACCATCGCTACAATTTTGACAGGGTCTACCTTTGTCTTGATGACGTCTAAGTTGTGTATCAAGTTGCCAGCAGATAGTATGGCTATGGCAGGACGAGTCATATTGTTATTGCATTGATAAAGCTACTAGGGATTTTACTAGAGGCCATGGTGTATGTATATAGTAAATTCTTTGTTGATGTTTGAGAGAATATTGTGTATAATGCGCAATATTACTACTTAAATCAATTAATAATATAATATTTATGACACATTTTGATCAAAAAGTGACTGAGATAAAGAAGGCGTTGACAGCCTTTAAGGTAACTGCAGATCGGTATTGTTTTGATAACTTTTTGCCGTTTGATATGCTGGGTATGCGTATTGGCATCAATCATAATATGGACTTCCTAACAAGATGTGAGCATCTCCAGAAAGTGGTTTATAGACACTTTAAATTTGGAATGGTAGAGCCTGTAAGCTTTTTCTTTGCAGAGGGGGCTGTGTTACAATACTCATTGTTTACTTTTGTTTTGGAACGATTAGAGTGTAATGCATATAACGTGTTGGATGAAGTTTCTGTCTTTGTACATCTATGTCAAGGGACATTTCCGGAGAGATACGGTGGAACCCCTGGAGAAGATAATGTGGAGTTCCAGCGTATACCAATCGCACAGTGTATACTTCTCTGTGGAAAGATCATAGAGTATAGTCCTCCATGGAAAGCAGTACATAGTTTGTTTGCATACACTGTATTGCAAGACATATACATGGAAGAGCAAACTCCATCACAAGGAATATACAATGAAGCTCTTAGAGAAGATAATGTGGAGTTGCCTCCAGCAGAAGGGCATGTATCTCTAGAAGGTGCGGCTGAGTTATAAGTCCATCAGTGTGGATATTCGTGTTGGAGTGCAGGTCTCAATCCCTGTACGATTTCTGTTTTTTGTCCACCCAAAAGGATTAGAATGAAAAGAATTCGGGCAAAAGTTGTCTGTTAAGTTGTTGGCAAAGGTGAATGGATGCGCGTTTTTGCGGAAATGACAAAAAGTTTCGCGCAAGCTCTTTTTAGGAATTTATCGCACGAAATGGCAGCAGTTCATTTCTTGTACATTTTTGTGACGATCTTAAGAAAATGATTGAATTATAGGTGCAGCTATTGTAAATCACTAGCTTGGCGCCCGTGTGATGGAATGGTAGACATAACGGACTTAAAATCCGTGGGGAGCAATCCCTTGCCGGTTCAAGTCCGGCCACGGGTACCATTTTGTGCTAACAAATTTATCAAATCGTTTCTTATGAATGCTCTCTTTGATGTGTTGACCGTTCTAGATGATATCTACTGGTCCTACGTGGGCTTCTCCATAGTCATTTTAGCCGGTATTTTCTTTACCATCAAATGCAAAGGTTTTCAGTTTAAGGTCCTGATGGCACCAGTGAGAACGATGAAAGAACTATACGAGTCAGCACAGGGACAAGAACATGGTACCAACCCATTCAAGCTTTACTTCGCTTCAATAGGAGGAATGATAGGTTTAGGTAACATGGTTGCAGTTGTCGCTGCACAGTTAATAGGTGGCCCAGGAGCACTGCTTTGGATGTGGATCGCTGTGTTCTTTGGTATGATCATTAAGTACTCAGAGATCTACTTGGGTGTACGCTACCGCGTAAAAAATGAAAGCGGCGGCTTTGATGGTGGACCAATGTACTATTTGAAAGCAGCCTTCCCTAAGGGTTATCTCGGGAAACTCTTGCCAGTCTTGGCTGCCGTGTTTTTGTGCATTTATGGAGTTGAGATCTACCAATTTGTAGTGATAGTTGACACGATCACAGAGGTGTTTGAAGTGGAGCGTCTCGTGGTAGTAATCGTTTTGTTGTCCGCCACAATCTACACAGGGTTTGGTGGAGTCAATCGCCTTGCTAATATCTGTAGCGTTTTAATGCCAGTGTTCATGGTTATGTACATATTTATGTGTATGTGGGTGATCATTGAAAATGCTTGGCAATTACCCGGTATCATATTCCTGGTGTTTAAGTCTGCATTTACCGGAATGGCACCATTAGGCGCATTTGTTGGAAGCACTATGTTGCTTGCTGCTCAGCAAGGTATCTCTCGTGCTGTGTACTCCGGAGATATAGGCATCGGTTATGATTCAACGATTCAAAGTGAGACGCGCTCTAATCGACCAGAGAGGCAAGCACGTATTGCAGTATTTGGACTATTAGGTGATGCACTATTCTCTACAATGACCATCTTGTCAGTTCTCGTGACAGGTTTGGTATGGAATGCAGAAGGTTTAAAAGCTTCTCAGTATATCGCTACCGCACTCGCTACGGTCTTTCCATACGTCAAGTTTTTTATGGTGCTGTTCTTTTTTTTCGCAGGGTGGACAACCATCATTGGATATGTTGTTGTAGGCACTAAGTGCGCTAGATTTCTTGCTCCAAAGTATGGCAAGACTATATATCTAGTGTTTGCAACGATCATGTTCCTCACCTTCTCTTACGCAGACCAAAGCCATGTATATCTGATCATGAGCCTTTCTGGAGGTGCTTTGGTAGTCCTAAACGTGATAGGGCTGTTAAAGCTTAGAAATCAAATCAAGTTTGGTTGGCACTAAGAGGGCAGTTTCTAGGGGTATATCTTCTACTTTGTCATGGTTTGACAGTCAGATTATGCAAAAGTCGTCTGTTAAGTTGTTGGGAAAGGCAAATGGATTCCTGTTTTTGCGTGAAATGACAAAAGGTGGGAGCCGAAATGGCAAAGGAGGAGGTGCGTGGAGTGATAAAGGAGGATTTAACCTGAAACTTGGTATTGCCCTTTTCTGTAGTTTCTTACGTTTGTTAAATGCTCCAAGTACGTGGTGCCAAAGCTATGTCCTGCATCGCTGTTTTTAACAAAGTATAGTTCCTTTCCATCCGTTGGGTGAAGTACCGCTTTGATTGATGCGAGCCCTGGGTTGGCTATAGGTGTAGGAGGCAAACCCTTGTTTAGATAAGTATTGTACGGTGATACGTACTTGAGATCCTGCCGTTTTAGCTCACCGTCCAGTGTATGTCCTCCAAGGCTCAAGGCATATATAACTGTTGGATCCGCCTGTAGTGGCATACCTATCGTCAACCTATTTAAGTATACTCTCGCAATTCTAGGACGTTCCGATTCCAAACTCGCTTCCTTTTCAACTATAGATGCTAAAATGATTAGCTCGTAGTTGGAGCGTAGGGGTGTAGGTAATGAAGTCTGCGAAGACAGATCATCAAGATGTTTTGACATTAAATTTTTCATCTGTTTCAATAGCTGTTCTTTTGTAGTCCCATTTTTGTAAAAATACGTGGCAGGAAATAAAGATCCTTCACCATACTTGCTTATATCGATCTCTCCCGTCAATTTATCCGTACTGTTAAGCAGATCATAAATTTGCGCATTCGTATACCCCTCTGGAATGGTAAGCTTGTATCTGATGACATCCCCATACATTAGTTTCTTAATCACATCCATTAGTGTAGAGCCTTTTTCAAAGAGATACTCACCAGATAGTAAGTGATTGCCCAGAAACGAATGAAGATGCGAAACGATAAAAAACATCACCTGATCTTCGATAACTTCTGTGGCGTAAAGTATGCGTCCAATTTCACTTTTTGAAACTTTGTGGGGAATGACTACAACTTTGTCGTTCTGTGTGTGAGGTTTGATATATACGTAATAATACGAGTAAGATATCAAACAGATAGATAGGCAAATTTTTAGTACAAACAACGTGACAAAAAGTCTGTTCAATCTCATGTAGATCGGTGCGTTAGATCCTTCTAAATATTAGACTAGCATTTGTTCCTCCAAAACCGAAGGAATTAGAAAGTGCGATCTCCACTTTGCGTTGCTTTGCCTGATGCCTGACTAGGTCAATGTCGCAACCATCAGATGGATTATCTAAATTCAGTGTTGGAGGTACTATACCCTCCTGCATAGCTAATATTGAGAAAATCGCCTCAACACTACCAGCAGCTCCAAGTAAATGCCCAGTGGCTGATTTCGTTGAAGACATAGACAGTTTATATGCTGCATCAAGAAACAATGCCTTCACCGCGTTCAACTCGATCATGTCCCCTATTTGAGTGGACGTGCCATGGGCATTGATGTAGTCTATATCATCTGTGTTGAGCCTTGCTTGCTCTAACGCCATTTTCATAGCAGATAATGCTCCGGTACCTTCTGGAGAAGGCGCGGTCATATGATATGCATCGCAGCTTACACCATATCCTACAAGCTCAGCGTATATCCTTGCACCTCTTTTCTTGGCATGTTCATATTCCTCAAGCACCAATACACCAGCCCCTTCGCCCATTACAAAGCCGTCCCTGTCTCTATCCCATGGTCTGGAGGCCTGATGTGGAGAATGATTGAAGTTTGTGGAAAGAGAGCGGCAGGCATTAAATCCAACTATGCCTAATCTACAGATAGCTCCTTCGCTTCCTCCCGCAATCATCACATCAGCGTAACCATCCTTATCTCCATAACCATAGGCTATCATTCTTGCGGCGTCACCTATCGCGTGCGCTCCAGATGAACATGCAGTTGCTACAGAGTGATTTGGTCCTTTAAAGCCATATTTCATGGCTATGTGACCAGCGGCAAGATTAATTAATGAGGATGGTATAAAAAATGGTGTAACCTTGTTTGGTCCTCTTTCAAATAGGACCTTTGCATTCTCTTCTATGAGCGTGAGTCCTCCAATTCCAGAACCTATGAAAACTCCTGTTCTGTTTTGAGAGGCTTCAGAAGATGGATTCCACCCAGCATCTTCAATTGCTTGTGATGCGGCCGCGATGGCAAGATGCATGAATCTGTCCATCTTACGTAAATCCTTGGTGCTGATGTACTTGCTGAGATCTAAACCATCCTGAGTTGTGCTATCAGGAATTATTCCTGCTATTTGAGTCGCAAGATCAGATGTGTCAAAAAGTGTCTCAGGAATGCGATCAACGCCAGATTCACCAGCAATCAAGCGAGACCATGAGCCCCGAACAGATGCACCAAGCGGTGTCACCAAGCCTACTCCTGTTATTACTACGCGTCTCATGAAAATATGATCAATAGCGATACGTACAAAAATGAGAGAGGAATCTAAACCTTCTCTACTTGTTGTTTGATGTAGTCAATAGCATCCTGTACTTTTACTATCTTCTCCGCAATGTTGTCCGGGATTTCAATGTTGAACTCATCTTCAAACGCCATGACTAACTCAACTTGATCGAGACTATCCGCGCCTAAATCGTCGCTAAACTTTGCGCTGATCTTAACTTTAGAAGTATCTATGTCTAGGTGTTCTGCAACTAACTTGACTACTCTAGTTTCGATATCACTCATATGTTCTCCCTTAAAGATTAATAATAAGAAAAATGTTTACTTGCTATAAACAAGTGCAGTGTTTAGTTTGATACGTGTAGATGCAATCATACAAATAAAAATCAACAAGTCAATCAACAAGAGATTGTAAAGTGATATTTGTGACATAAAAAGATTGCACAAGGAGCCAATTTACCTCAATTAATGTATATTTGTTCTGATAGCGACAGAAATGTCTCATAAAAACCAGATTAACGCTTTTTTTGACATCAAAGTTAAAGATATTGGAGCCTCCGTAGCCTCGGTCATAATATTTATAATATGTGTTTGCTGGCTACTGCTTCCGCTATTTTTACAAAGTAATCCCCAATTTTGTTGTTATCAAGAGTAATTGGCATACCAATGTCCGATTGTTCTCTTATCTTTGGTTCTATCGGTATTTTTCCAAGTAGTGGTACTCCCAGTTCTTTTGCTAGTTTTGTTCCACCATCCTGCCCAAATATATAAACAACATTGGTGGATGCAGTATTGTGAAAATAACTCATGTTTTCTACGATACCTATTGTTGGAACGGTCATTTTGTTTAACATGTCATAGGTCTTCTTTGCTTCTTGTAAAGCCACCGTTTGAGGTGTGGTAACGATCACTACTCCTTCTATACCGTAGTTGTTAATCAAGCTGAGATGTATATCCCCTGTGCCTGGCGGTGTGTCGATGATTAAACAATCGACATCTTGTCCATCACATGTCCAATTTGTCATCGTCAGTAAATTGTGAACCGCCTTTGTTAACATCGGTCCGCGCCAAAGCGTTGCTACATCTGGTGCCCCAAAAAAGCCCATAGACATCAGTTTGATATCATGCATTATCACAGGCAACATGAGATTGTTTTGATATATCGGTGGACCGAAAGAGTTAAACATTAGCTGTATAGACGGTCCTGATATGTCAGCATCTAGTAAAGCTATTTTGTATCCCATTTTCTTTAATGCAACAGATAGATTGGCTGAAACAGTCGACTTGCCAACCCCACCCTTACCGGATGCCACCAAAATTATCCTTTTAATTCCCTGTACAGTTGATCGAACATGGGATTGAGGTTTTGTGTTGGTGCGAGCTTCTTTACTGGTTGTGCTAAGTATGATTTTGACGTTGTTAATGCCTGCGTTGCTTAGAGCGGTATAGCATTGTTTTATTAAAGTCTGTTTTTCAGATATTTCTGCCTCTGTTGACAAAGCCTCGTACTCAAGTGTGAAGCAAATCTGATTATTTTTAGTCACAATCTCAGGTATGTAAGTAATGACAGACTCGTTTGTAGTTGGATCTATTATGTTCCTGAGGTTGCTTAAAATAATTTCTTTTGTAGTTTGGGACATTAACTTGCTATAAGTAATTTAGTAAGGTATGGTGAATTACCAATATACATATAAACAACTTTTTGGCAAAAGTAATTATGTCAGATTTTCATAATCCCTGGAGCGACAAAGGGCGCAGTAACGATTCCTCTAATAAAAGTGGTCTTGATCAGCTAATAAAAAAAAGCCAAAGTAAGGTGGCGAACTTCATTAATGCAAAAAGAAAGGTGTTTGAAAGCGGTCCCGACATGGGAGGTAGAGCAAGTTTATCTGCCCCTCCAAAAAAGTTTTATGTTGGAGCCGCATTGGTTTTGTTTATAACTTGGCTGTGTACAGGTTTTTATACGGTACAGCCAGATGAAGAAGGAGTTGTGCTGCGGTTTGGGAGTTATAGCAGAACATCTGTACCTGGTCTTAACTACAAATTGCCTGGTCCGATTGAGAGCGTTATTAAAGTAAGCGTGACGAGGGTCAACAGGGAAATTATAGGATTTCGATCTACAAGCGCTGATAATCCTAGCATCATTTTTCTGAGATCTAGCAGTAACGCTCAGCAGGACACAAATAAGATACAAAGCGTTCCAGAAGAAAGTCAAATGCTGACAGGAGATCAAAATATCGTAGATATCAAGTTAGAGGTACAGTGGCGTATTACAAATGCTAAAGACTACCTGTTTAACTTTAGAGATCTGTCCACGGAAAATACCGTTAAAAGCTGTGCGGAAAGTGCTATGCGCGAAGTTATAGGTGTGCACAGCATATCCAGTGTGTTGGCTGATGGACGCTTTCAAATAGAGCAGCAGGCAAAGCAGCTGTTGCAAAGCATTTTGGATAGCTACCAGATCGGTATTCATGTGGATAGGCTACAGATGCTGGCTGTGCAGCCACCACCTGAGGTGATAGATGCGTATCGCGATGTTCAGTCTGCTAAAGCTGACAAAGAAAAGATCATAAACGAGGCAGAAGCTTATAGAAATGCTGTGATCCCAGAAGCTAGGGGTCAGGCTCAACAATTTATTGAAGAAGCCGAAGGATATAAACAGCAGGTCGTGGCCAATGCAAAGGGAGAAGCAAGCCGATTTGTATCCGTGTACCAGCAGTATCAGAAGTCCAAGGAAATCACTAGAAAGAGAATGTACTTGGAAGCAATGGAAAAAATCTTGTTTGGTGTTAATAAGATTATTATAGACAATAAGATTTCTGGCAATACGGTTCCATATCTCTCCTTACAGGAGCTTATGAAGCAGAAAAATCAAGATGCCCCTCAGCTGAATGTTATGAGTGGTGTCAGAAATAAGGTGGATTCGAAATAATTTTGTAATGGTCAATATATGTTGAGATTATACATCATTCTTATACCTTTTGTTCTTTTGTTGGTTAACTCGGTGTATGTGGTTGATCAGCGTCAAATTGCTTTGGTTGTCCAGTTTGGTGAACCTGTAAATCAGGAAGTCACTCCTGGACTGAAGGTAAAATTACCGTTTGTACAGCAAGTGTTTTTCTTTGATAAAAGAATAGAAAATTTGAGATCTGATACAAGTGAGGTGATAGCTTCAGATCAAAAAACTATGAGAGTCGACGCATTTGGTAAATACAAGATAGTTGACGCTTTGAAGTTTTATCAAACTGTGCAAAATGAGGATAAGTTTAAAGCCAGACTTGCTCCGATATTAGACTCAAGTCTCAGACAAGTTCTTGGTAGTATGCCCTTTAAAAGCTTACTAACTCCGGAAAGAGCCATAATCATGAGAAAAATTAGAGATCTTGTGAACAAGGAAAGTGAAAGTTTTGGAGTAGAAGTAGTGGACGTCAGAATCATGAGGGCAGATCTTCCTGAAAAAAGTAGAGAGGCAGTGTACAGAAGAATGAAAACTGAGCGCGAAAAGGAAGCAAAAGAAATTAGAGCACAAGGTGCTGAAGAAGCCCAGATAATCAATGCTAAGGCTGATAAAGATAAAGTTGTGATACTTGCCGATGCTCAAAAAGAAGCTCAGATATTGAAAGGTCAAGGGGATGCTGAAGCTATTAAAGTTTTCTCAGAAGCTTTCAGTAGGGATCCTGAGTTTTATGAGTTCTATAGGACACTTGAGGCTTATAAAAAAACGATAGATAGAAATAATACGACTCTTGTAATAAGTCCGAACAATGAGTTTATGAAGTACTTGAGCCCAAGATCCTCTGCCATCAAGGAGTGATTATGCATCTTTCTGTGCAAGCCTGTTGTCGTGGTTAAGAGCAAATGGACATTTTAAAGTCTTTGAGTGAGAAAATCGTACAAACAGTACGAAGAACTTTAAATACAGACGCTGAATTCCCAGTCAATGTAGTTGAATTTCCCAAAAACCAGTCCTATGGAGAGCTGTCGACAAACATAGCTATGCTGTGTGCAAAAACTAAAAACGAGGCTGCAATTGACATTGCAAAAACTTTGGCCAATGAAATATCAAAGTTTGACGAGGTCCAAAATGTCACAGTTGTAGCTCCAGGTTTCATCAATATGGTTTTTGTACCATCGTTCTGGCAAGGGTTGGTCAGTAACGTTGTAAAGATGGGGGATGGGTATGGCAGGTCTAGCATAGGCAGTGGAAGTACTGTGAACATTGAGTTTGTGTCAGTCAATCCAACTGGCCCAATGCATGTCGGCCACTCTAGGGGTGCGATATATGGTGACGCTTTGTCAAGACTCTTGCAGTTTATCGGCTTCAAAGTCGTAAAAGAGTACTACATCAATGATGCTGGAAACCAGGTCAAGTTACTAACGGAATCATTGTGGGTAAGGTACCTCCAAGCTCTTGGAGACAATGTGGATTTAAAAGATGAGCACTATCCAGGCCAATATCTTGTAGATGTTGCTAAAGAGCTATTGGGTCAGTATGGTCCTGCATTGAAGGAAATGGAAGAATGGGAAAGGTTCAAAATAGTACGAAGGTTTGCTATTGACAGCATGATGGCTTTGATTAAAAGAGACATAGCTGCACTTGGTGTGACCTACGATCTTTTCACCTCCGAGCAGGATGATATACTGGATTCTGGTATGGAAAGGGAGGCATTTGCCTTATTGCAAGAAAAAGGGCTTATATACCGAGGTATACTAGGAGCTCCTAAAGGTAAATTACCAGAGGAGTGGGAGCCGAGAGAACAGGATCTTTTTAGATCAACATCCTTTGGTGATGACGTTGATAGGCCTCTGAAGAGAAGCGATGGAACTTTTACGTATTTCGCAGGCGACATAGCGTATCACCTGCACAAGCTGAAGAGGAAGTATGACAGACTGATAGTCATACTAGGTGCAGACCACTTTGGATACGTAAAGCGCCTAAAATCCGCTGTAAATGCTCTGAGTGGAGGGGCTATTGAACTGGAGGTAAAGCTTTATCAGTACGTGAATTTGTTGAAATCAGGTGAGCCTTTCAAGATGTCAAAGCGTGCTGGAATATTTATTGGTGTTGCAGACGTGTTGGCAGAAGTTGATAAGGATATACTGCGGTTTGTTATGTTAAGCAGAAAAAGCGATACTATGCTTGATTTTGACTTCGTAAAAGTACAGGAGCAGACAAAGGATAATCCGGTATTTTACGTCCAATATGCACATACTAGAGCTTGCTCAATATTGAGAAAAGCTAATGTGGATTTTGAGGTATTTAAATCAGAGCTGCTTAAAGAAGAAATGGAAATAGGTGTGATTAAGCACCTTGCGCTATTTCCTAGAGTGATAGAGTCTGCTGCATTATTGTATGAACCGCATAGGCTGATTTTTTATCTTGAAGAGTTGGCACATAAGTTTCACATGTTGTGGAACAGTGGTATAGAGTCGGAAAGATTACGCTTTATTATTGACAGTGATCAGCAGCTAACAAAGGCAAGGCTGGGATTAGTCAAGGCATTGCAGTCTGTCTTGTCAAGCGGTCTCTCACTGCTTGGTATCAAAGCTTTAGACAGAATGTAGTCAAAATAGAATTTGATCAAAGGGTAGCAACATGGTCACACAAAAACTGAAAGAATATATTGAAAGTAACGGCGACCATTTTGTAGTGCCATTAGCTACTGGTGCTGCTGGATGGGTAGGTTTTGGCTTGCCTGGCTTCGTAGCTGGTGTCACAGCTGGTGTTATAGACGAGGCGCTGTTAAAGTCAAACTACACCAGTAGTTATTATGTTGCTCCTATTGTTCAAGGATGTTCGTCATTTGCAACCTTAACAACCTCTTGGGCGGTGATGGGGATAGGTGGAATACTAAATTTGGCGTTTTCAGAAATGGTAGACAGAAAATATCAACAATATGCAAACCAAGTAGCCCTTGTGTCACAAACAAGCTTGTATGGGCTATATGTATTTGGTTGGAAAGGAGCAGTTGTTAGTGTGTCCGCTGTAAGCGTTGAGGAAATGCTCATACAACAGCAGTTTTACAGTGCACGTTATGTATCCACTGCTGCAGCATGTGTTGCGATTACACATTTGTTGAAGGATAAGCTGATAAACGTGATGGGTAAGCTGCTATCACAAGATTCAAAGCTTCAGATTGTACATGCTGCGATTACACGTTTAGATGAGATCGCTCCGTACTCCTTAGAAGTGATAGCAAGTCTTGTGGCTTTCACTAGAGCTTATAACAGCATAGAAGTACAGCCTATCACAATCTTGCAATTGCAAAATCAGACGATGGACATTTACACAAAGTTGGGAGAAGGAGAAGAATATGTCAGTTTGTTGAAAAAGCAATCTGTGGCTAGTGCAGGCCTATCGGTATTGCAACAGTATTTCTTCTTTAAGTTTATGGGATCGCGTCAAAAGCAAGCCGAGGGCTTCTATGGTGACGTAAAGAATAGGATGGTGTGGGATGACTTTAAGTTTGCTATGTGGGAGGTTTCTAAAGGCCTAATGGGCTTAGTATTTGTAAGGGAAGGGCTGGTAGCTCCTTTTGAAGCCTACTTCAGCTTTAAATTGCAGCACAGTCTCTATGATGGTATAACACAGAAGTGGCTGGTAGGGGAAATCCCTTTGAAAATGTTACAGGAAGGAAGCATAGAGGTGTTAATAGATAATATCAATACCGACATCATGACTGTAACGAATGCAGGCGAAATGTTAAGAAAAACATTCTTCGGTGAGTTGATGAAATCGACATATGGTCAGTATGTGATGTACCAACACAATGCTCAAGACGTAATTGTGATGTACCAGCTATATTATTATCTTACACAATATTTATCAGAAAAGTTAGCTAGCCCCATGCTATTATATAATAATATCATAAGGGAACTAGACACCAAGAAAAATATCATTTTAAAGCACGATTTAAGAAATGTCGAGACCGTTGTAGAGCGAAATGGCTTTGTTTACAGTAGTCAACTCTTAAAAGAAATTAACGATGAAGTGAGAAGTGTTGCTACAAAGCTTTTGTTGGTGACTAACGTTTACAATACGTGGAAGGAAGTAGAATTATATGTAGATGCAATTTTTACTTGCTTTGTAATAGCTGCGAAAGTTAGAGTTGGGGAAATTATGCCAGATTTACGGCTCAAGATATGGGGAGCTACCGATAGTATTTCATATTTCATGGGTTGGAAAGGAAAAAACAGCGTTGCTATACAGGAAGTGACGAGTGCTTTAAACCGCTTAAACACTTTTATAGATAAAGTAAAGGTCATAGAAGGATTCGTCGTACCGAATTTTGAACGTGTAGAGCATCAGGGGAAAGAACTGGTGTTAGAAAATTTGAGGCTGTTTGTGGGAGATTTAGACCTCTTTTATGCAGAGCACATAAGCTTATCGCCTGGATATTATGCATTAACAGGTCCTTCAGGATCCGGTAAAAGTAGTCTACTGGCAAAGATCAAAGGCATTATGTACAACGGCATCAGCGCTACCGGAAGCATTAAATATCCCAAAGGTTCCTTGTCAGACGACTCAAATAATATTGTGTTCATGTCTCAGTCTGATTTTTTCCCTCCTAACACAACACTTTTGCAGGCAATCGCTTATCCATCACAAATCTCTTCTGATCAATTTTCTGCCGCATACAACAATGTGTTGCGTATGTTGAAAATTCTGGACCTGTGTAACGAAGACAAAATAGGCAATCAAAAGTGTGACATAACGGAGTTTATGAACACAGCTCAGGATTGGGGAAGTGTCTTGAGTGGAGGCCAAAAGAAAAAGGTGCTGTTGATATCCGCTTTGGTGCAAAATGCAACTTTCCTGTTACTAGATGAGCCGTTTACAGGGTTGCATAAAGAGGCTGTACAGATAATGCAAACGTTCATCAATGGATTTTTGATGGGCAGAGATATGTTTGTAATATGTGTTGATCATCACTCTTCTCAAAGTAAAGATTTTTACAAATTTGAGCTTTATATTCAAAACAAAACGTTAAATCTAAGGAAATTCGGTGAAGTTTCTGATAATAAAGAGCATGTCTACGAGGGATATCACGATGACTCCCATCAAAGTTTACCAAATAACCCTCTGGAAGACATTGAATCGAGTCCTGTTCTAGACTAGAAGCTATGACAATCGACAGTTGGTTATTGTTGGATAAACAGCCAGGTATCACATCGTCTCAAGCTACGTTGGCAGTAAAAAGCATGTTAAAAAAATGCGGCGTATCTGACTCAAAGGTTGGGCATGCTGGTACCTTGGACAAGTTCGCATCAGGGCTCTTGTTAGTAGGAATAGGACAGGCAGTCAAGACTGTCGAATACGCTATGAATGGTGCGAAGGTTTATGAGTTCACTGTCACATGGGGTGAATCACGTGATACTGTAGATACAGAAGGTAAGGTCATCGAGACATCACCTCACAGACCATCCAAAAATGAAATTCAAGAGGTGATGAGACAATTTGAAGGTGATATACAACAGTCTCCACCCCAGTATTCTGCAATTAAAATAGGTGGTAAAAGAGCTTCAGAACTTGCAAGAAAGAATGTTGCGTTTTCTATAGCACCTAGAACTGTTACAGTATTTAGTTTGAAGCTAACAAATGTGACTCCTGATTCTGCATCATTCTTGCTAAAATGTAGCAAAGGTTTTTATGTCCGGTCTTTGGCTCTGGATATGGCGATAAAGCTGAACACGTGTGGTTACGTTTCGTCATTAAGAAGGTTGAGTATTGGTAATTTTTGTGTTGACGATGCGATTTCGCTGGATCAACTAAAGTTTTTAGTGCATAATGACTCCGACTTGGTGCATGGCTGTAGTTCTACTAAAGTTATCTTAAGTAGGTTATTAAAGCCATATATGCGCCCGCTAGCTTCTGTGCTTGACGGCATCTTAGTGCAGGAGATAAGTGGAGCTGAAGCTCAAAGGTTAAGAATGGGGCAACCCATTTCTAACAAGTTGGGAAGCTCTTCTGTAGGAAGTGAAGTTGCTGTGTTGCATGCTTCACAGCTGGTCGCCTTGTGCGGGTCTAGTGATGGACTGCTGCTCAAGCCAAAGCGTGTTTTTAACTATTTAACTATATAATGAGCGTTGTGATGTCGATTACTAAGGAAAATAAAAAACAGGTTATTGAAACTTTTGCTCTCGCTGCAGGAGATACTGGGTCCGTTGAAGTACAAGTGGCAGTTCTTTCGTCAAGAATACTCACGTTGACTGAACATTTTAAACTTAATCCTAAGGATTTTCAGTCTAGAAAGGGTCTATTGGTTCTTGTGAACAGAAGAAGAAAGCTGCTATCTTATCTCAAGAGAAAAGAAGAGAAAAGATATCAGGCTTTGATAGCTCGTTTAGGGTTAAGAAAGTAGCTGACTTGTATAAAGTTAATGTCAATAAGTAAATTTCAATGCATGTCGTGCACTCTTTTTGTGTTCCGTGTATTTTATTAGAGGTAAATGAATGTTTAAAATATGTACTAAAAGTATTGATTGGGCCGGAAAAGTTCTAAAATTAGAGACTGGTAAAATCGCGCGTCAATCTACTGCTGCAGTAGAGGTTTCTATGGGGGATACTGTGGTGCTTTGTACTGTAGTTGTTGATAAAGAACCTAAAGATGGAATAGACTTCTTTCCTCTGACTGTAAATTACCAAGAGAGATTTTATGCAGCTGGTAAAATTCCAGGTGGCTTTAATAAGCGTGAAAGTAAACCTTCCGAACACGAGGTGTTGACCTCACGGGTTATAGATAGGCCAATACGCCCCTTGTTTCCAGACGGTTTTACAAATGAAGTGCAGGTGATATGCACAGTGCTCTCTTACGATAAAGACCATAACGCAGATATACTGGCAATGATAGGGGCGTCTGCTGCGTTGACTATATCTGGTGTTCCGTTCTTAGGACCAATTGCCGGTGCACGTGTTGGGTATAAGAATGGGCAGTATATGCTCAATCCATCTCCTGTAGATTTAGAGGAAAGTCAACTTGAATTGCTAGTTGCAGGTACCATAGATTCTATTTTAATGGTCGAGTCTTCTGCAAAGGAATTATCGGAAGATCTGATGTTGGAAGCCGTTATGTTTGGGCATCAGCACTTTGTCCCTGTTATCGAAATGATAAAAGAGTTTGCAAAAGAAGTGCATGTAGAAGGACATGCGTTTCAACTCTTTGATAACACAGAGGCAACAGAGCTTGTAGAAAAGTTAGTCAAGGAAGAGCTGGGCCACGCTATTACCGATACCAATAAGGCAAAACGTCAAGAGAAGATAAAGTCCTTGAGAACTAAAGCGGTAGAACAACTTGCTGCAGAGCACTCCATATCAGAAGTGTCCAGCAAAAAGGCGTTTCACGATTTAGAGAAGAAAATGGTCAGGCATCACGTTGTCAGCAAAGGAAAAAGGCTAGACGGCAGAGAAGCGTCTGAGATACGTGATATAACATCCGAAGTAGCTATACTACCTAAAGTACATGGCTCCGCTCTGTTTACGAGAGGTAATACTCAAGCATTGTGTGTGTTGACTCTAGGCAGTGTTGATGACGAACAGATGGTCGATAATATCAAGGGCTTGTCTTCTGATAGATTCATGTTGCACTACAATTTTCCTCCGTACAGTGTTGGTGAGATTGGTATTCTTAGAGCGCCTGGAAGACGTGAGATAGGACACGGTAAGTTGGCCTTAAGAGCCATATCTGGTGTTTTACCTACGAAAGAGGTGTTTCCTTATACGATCAGAGTAGTGTCTGAGATTACCGAATCATACGGTTCTTCCTCTATGGCCACTGTTTGTGGAACTTCTTTGGCCTTGATGGATGGAGGAGTACCTATCAGCGCACCTGTTGCTGGTATTGCAATGGGCCTTATCAAAGAAGGAGAGAAATTTTATATATTGTCTGATATTACCGGTAGTGAGGACCACTTAGGTGATATGGACTTTAAAGTTGCAGGTACCTCAGCTGGTGTCACTGCGCTGCAAATGGATATCAAAATTACTGGCGTTGATAGGGACATGATCAAACAAGCCTTGTATCAAGCAAAAGATGGAAGAATACACATCTTAAGTAAGATGTGTGCCGTGCTTGAGAGCCCTAGACAGGAACTAAATCCAAATGCACCGCGTCTGATCACTATTAAGATCAATAAAGAACAGATTCGTGATGTTATAGGAGCAGGTGGTAAGGTGATTCGTGATATCTGCGAAAAAAGCAATACCAAGATCAACATAGATGATGACGGTACTGTTAATATAGCATGCATAACAGAGGAAGAAGGAGCAATCGCTCTAAGTATGATTCAAAATATTACTACAGTGCCTAAGGCCGGTGAGTTTTATGAGGGTATCGTAATCAAACTGATGGAATTTGGTGCTATAGTCAAATTTTTGGGAAGTCAAGAGGGTTTCCTACACATCTCAGAGTTAAGTTCTGAGAGAGTTGAAACTATTTCTGATGTTTTGACCGAAGGACAAGCTGTTAAGGTTCAGATACTATCTGTAGAAGGTAACCGTATTAAGCTTACTTTAAGAGAAGATGGAGGAAAACGGAACTATATTCCACAGAAGCATAAAGAAGGTAGGTTCGAACGAAGGGGAGATAGAGCGGACAGAAGCGATAGAGGAGATAGTGGTAACAGATTCCGGAATTCTAAGTACAAAGAACGTGGACCAAGAATGGATGATAACCAAAGATCCGATAGCAGATCCGATAGCAGAAGAGAAAATCGTGATGAGAAAGAACCAAGAGACGGCTTCAGAAAGAAAAAAAGGTTTTTCTAAGTTTGTCTCTTTACGTTTAAGTTGAGTGTGGATCATCGCATCGGCGTTAAAGTGAAGAGCAAATGTGAAGATTTACAAATTGTTGGAGTATTGCTATGTCTTATAAAGTAGCTGTAGTAGGTGCTACCGGGAACGTGGGCCGTGAGATGCTTAAGAGCCTCGCGGACAGGTCGTTTCCTGTATCCGATGTTGTCGCGCTTGCTTCTAAAAAATCCTCAGGAAAGAAGGTTAGCTTTGGAGATGAGGTGATACAGGTACAGGACCTGAATGAGTACGACTTCCAAGGAACGGACATAGCACTGTTCTCAGCAGGGGGAGAAGTATCATCCCACTACGCCCCAATAGCAGCGGATGCTGGGTGCGTGGTGATTGATAACTCTTCACACTTTAGAATGGATCTAGATGTACCTCTAGTCGTGCCAGAGGTAAATCACAAAGACATATCATATTTTTACCGCAAAAATATTATAGCCAATCCCAACTGCTCAACTATACAGTTGGTGATGGCTTTAAAGCCACTGCACGATTTGGCTCTGATAAAAAGAGTCGTGGTATCGACTTATCAGTCTGTATCAGGCGCAGGGAAAGATGCAATGGATGAGCTGTATAACCAGACAAAAGCGAAATACATGAACAGCAATATACCGCCTCAAAAGTTTACAAAGCGTATTGCGTTCAACTTAATTCCTCACATTGATGTCTTTATGGAAGACAATTATACAAAGGAGGAGTGGAAGATGCGTGTCGAAGTGAAGAAAATACTTGATCCACAGATTGAACTGTCTGCAACTTGCGTCCGCGTACCAGTGTTTATAGGACATTCTGAAGCTGTCAATATTGAATTTGAGAAGGAGATCACGCCATTGGATGCAACAGCCTGCTTGCGAAAAGCAGAAGGTATTGTTGTTGTGGATGAGCCAAAGTCTAACTCGTATATTACTCCAGCAGAATGTGTTGGAGAAGATGCTGTATACGTCTCAAGGATTAGAAGAGACGACACGATAAAACATGGTATCAATATGTGGATCGTAAGCGATAATTTGAAGAAAGGAGCCGCTTTAAATGCTGTACAAATTGCAGAAGTACTTGTAAAAAAGTATTTATAGGGACTTTTGAGATGATGTAATGCTGCACGTTGTATGCTTATTTTGCCTGTTTGTGGTATCATACTCCACAAATGCCATAAGTGACGATGGTATAGGTAACGTCAACATCGGAGAGCAACTTAACGAAATCGTCGAAAAGTTGGAAAAAGAGCGGAGCAATACCGGCGGTATAAGCTTTGCCAAGTCAACTTTGACGAAGGCCAAAATTCAAGGGTACATTAAAAAGCGGAGGGAAAGTGGAGAGCCAATCAAACTAGCGCAAGATCTAGGTGATAATTTTTCAGGTTTAAATCTTGCTGGTGTTGACTTCTCTTACGCGCAGCTACAAAAAGTGACTTTTAGCAATACTGACCTTTCTAATGCCATTTTTAAAGGCGCATACTTGGAAGGTGCAAATTTCACAAACGCAAAACTTGATGGTGCAAAATTTGAAAGAGCGAACATAGCCTCCGCAACCTTTGCGGCTAATACCATGGACAACGCAGATTTAAGTCATGTGTATGCAGAAAGCGCTGATTTTTCTGCAACTAATATATCAAACGTTCTTGGAGTGCATGGTAATTTTCGTTCTGCTAATTTTGGTAAAGCATCCTTGAGCAGAGTCAATTTTGACTTTGCAGATTTTAGCGATGCAAATCTTTCAGAAACCACAATTTCTGACTCAAGTTTCAAATATACTAGCGCGATTGGAGCATATATGCAGAAAATACGCTGGAATAATGTGAATTTGTATACAAGCAATTTATCTTCAGTGAAGTTAAATGACAGTGTTGTGAAGGATTCGATAGCTTTTGGTGTGAATCTCCAACGTTCTCTGATGATTAAAACGACATTGCAAAATGTGTATTTGGAATCTGGAGATCTTAGCAATGCAACCATGATAGATGTTGATGTGACCAACTCTATACTTATGGATGCAATATTGCATCAAGTCACAATCGTAAAATCAAAGTTTGACAAAAGCGACTTTAGTGCAGCAAGCTTTCGAGAAGCTAACTTGAAAAACACAGATATCACCAATTCTGTTTTGAGCGGTGTAAATCTCGTTGGAGCTGCTTTGACAGCAACGACAATTAAAGGAAGTAGATTAAATGACGCGAACCTTTCTTTAGCCATTTTTGTAGATTCTAGTATTGTAGACACTAGCCTGGAGAACGCAGTAATGGATGGTTTGAAGTCTAGTAGTACCAGATCTACTAGTACCAACACGACTGCTACTAAGTTTACTACTAATAAGTAATACATACTGTAATTGCAAAGGGATTCCCGCTTTTGCGGGAATTGTAAGTCTGAAATTTGGTATAATACAAAAGTGTGGGAATTGGTTAAGCTGTAGGCTCCATTTTGCTTTGGTATAGTGCCATTCCTTTTACCAGATCCACAGCTCTTAATAACTGAAAGTCGTTCTGATACTTGTCAATGTCTGTACTAATGTACGCCCCTTGATCAGTTGAACCAGTCGTGTCCTTCTCTGGAAGCGCTTGTCGAGATGGTAAATGCCCTATTAAGTCCGCTTCTGAACTGATCTGTGACGACTTTTGCTCTATAGGCTGAATTGTTGCAGGAGATACATGTATGTCAGGTACAATCCCTGTAGCCTGTATAGAGCGTCCAGACGGTGTGTAGTACATGTCAGTGGTTAATTTGATGGCAGTGTCGTTGTTAAGTTGTATAATGCTTTGGACAGATCCCTTGCCAAACGACTTCTCTCCAATCACTAGCCCCCTCTTGTTGTCTTGCAGTGCCCCTGCCAGTATTTCTGCCGCGGAAGCTGTTTCCTTGTTGATGAGTACAACAAGAGGTAAACCATTTGTAATGTCAACATCCGTTGCCTTGATCACTTTTCGTTTACTTGAGTTATTGCCTTCAACTTTGACTATATCTCCGCTTTTTAAAAAAAGATCTGCTATGTCCGTTGCCTGCTCCAACAACCCTCCAGAGTTTGAACGTAGATCCAGTATGATGCCCTTCATGCTATAGTTCATTTTTGTAGGGGGAATGCTTTCTGTAGATCGCTTTGCTTCAGGATTTAATAAAGTCTTAAGTGCTTGTTGCGTCATATCAAAGGACTTCTTGTTAAACGATGAAATCTTGATATAGCCAACATCGTCCCCAAGCATCCTATGCTTCACCGGCTTAATAACGATCTTCCTTGGCGTGATGTTAAACTGAAGTGTTTGTCGCGTTCTCTCCCTGTACACAGTTATGTGTACTGATTTTAATGAGTTTGATTTTAGTTGATTTAATAAAGTAGCCTTTGTGATGGATTTTGTAGGTGTGCCGTTGATCGTGGTAATGTAGTCTCCTGCCTTTATTCCAGAATGATAGGCTGGTCCATCTTCATGTACATACAGCACCTTGCCCATATTCCGATCCATACCCATCACAACGCCTATACCATTAAATTCTCCCTCTGTTGATATCTTGACCTCCTGAAAGTGCTCCTTATTAAAGAAATCGCAATGTGGATCCAGGGAGCGAACCATTCCATTGATGGCATACTCCACCAACATTGATTCGCTCACTTCCTTAACATAATTGCTTCGTATGGTCTTCATGACATCTTTCAGAAATTCCACAGAGTAACCTTGCTCATCCCCATTTTTTGCTGACACCATTGAACAGTAGGTACACGACAGTGTAATAATAGTCACGATCGTCAAAATAAAGTGTAGCGAGTGCTTTGAATATGTTGTCATGAAAAGATGGGAGATGCTTGTGTTGTCAAGGTGAAATACTTTTGAATACTCCAGTATTTAGATGTATAACTGTTGTGGAAATATAATACAAACTAAAACTAATAAATGAATCATGTAGAAATTCATTGTGACGGAGCTTGTAGTCACAATCCTGGACCAGGGGGGTGGGCGAGCATCTTGGTGTGGCGTGATAAGAAAAAAGAACTCTCAGGCTTTGAAAAGTCAACCACTAACAATCGTATGGAAATGACAGCCGCAATAAAAGGATTGGAAGCAGTACGGAGAAATATGCCTATAAAAGTTTATACTGATAGTTTGTATTTACAAAAAGGCATCACTGTATGGTTGGAAAACTGGAAAAAGAAGGGGCTAAACAATTGTGCTATCAAAAATATCGATTTATGGCAGAGATTGGATCAGTTGAATCAGTCCTTAATGGTAGAATGGTACTGGGTCAAGGGCCACAACGGGGATTACTATAATGAGCTTGCAGACTCGCTAGCACGGGCGGCGATCAAAGATATGGCAAATCATTAAAGTAATGCTGAATTTTGTTGGCAAAGGTAGGTGGATGCCAGTTTTTACGGGCATGACAAAGGGGGGCGGGCATGACACAGGAGGGAGCGGCACAGGAAGAAGCGGAAATGGCAAAAGAGGGGTGCGTGGGGAGGAGCGGGAACAGGGAGTCTCCCAATGCCCTAAAGTCCCGATAACGTCTTTGAGCGTGTTTTTGAAATTAGTACAAACTGTTCAAAGCAAATAATACGCCAATAACAATAACCCTAAGCATAAGAAAAGCTTAACCACTAGGTTGTTAATAATGCTGTATTGTTTGTTGGACGATATCTGCCGATCCAGTTTCTCCAGAAAAGAGGGTAATAGTTGTAAGCTTTGTTTCGTGTCACATAAAATCTGCATTGCCGCCTTCTCATAACCCTTCAAACGTCCTGATATCCCCAAATGTGTTCTCGCCCACTCCTTGATCCAAGGTTCGGCTAGTTCCCACATATTGACATTGGGTGAGAGTATCGCCGCAGTCCCTTCTATGGTTATCAGAGTCTTTTGCAGAAGCAGGAACCTAGGTTGTACTTCTACACCAAAGTTCCTTGTGACTTCAAATAACTGCCTCAAAAGCGTTCCAATAGACAATTTATGAGCAGGAAGAGTCATTATAGGTTCCCCAATGCTTCTGCAGGCTAGTGCAAATAACTCAGGCGAAGATTGTTTAGAGATCAGGTCGTTTTCTAGATGTATGTCTGCTAGGGTTTTATAATCCCTTGTAATAAAGCAATAAAGTATTTTGGCAACTAGTACTCTATCGCTCTGACTTAGCATACCCATGATACCAAAATCTACGAAAGTGAGTTGACCAGTACCACTGATGAGTATATTTCCAGGGTGAATATCTGCGTGAAAAAAACCATCTCTATATACTTGATTGAAAAATGATACGGCTAGGTTCTTTGCTAAATACTCGCAGTTGTAACCTAAAGCCCTTAACCTTTCTCGATCCAAAATATCGGTACCTTCTACTAGCTCTTGTGTCATAACCTGTTTACTAGTGAGTGCCCAGTATATTTTGGGTATATAGATATGGCAGTCATCAACCAGGTTCTCTCGTAATTGATCGGCAGATGCGGCTTCTAACATCAAGTTTAACTCTATCGCCATGACTTGCTGTAATGTGTCGATTCCTTCCTCAAGCTGTAGCTTTCTAAAGGTACTGGAACATAGTGACATCATTTTGATGAGCAACCTCAATAGCCTTATATCCATAGCCACCATCTTCCCTATGTTGGGTCTAAGTATCTTGACAGCAACTTTCTCACCGTTAAAAATGGTGGCGCGGTGTACCTGTGCTACTGAAGCTGCAGCAATCGGCTCCGTATCAAAAGTGGCATACATATGTTCCACATCCTTACCAAACTCGTGTTTGATAATTTTATCTACTTCACGAAAGCTAAAGGGTTCAACTTGATTTTGAAGTTTTGCCAAAGATTCAGAAAAAATGTTGCCTACCGCATCTGCTCTCGTCGATACAATTTGTCCAAATTTAATAAAGACAGGGCCTAAGTCGCATAGCACCTGTTTAAGCTTCTCCGCGCATTTTGTTTTTATGACGTCTTCTGTGTCGTTTTCAACGAACTGCAGTACTATGCAGTGATACATTACACCGCTTCTAAGAAGAATGTACAAAGCTCTTATAAAACAAAATATACCTGTCAAAGTTATCTCTCAAAATCAGTATGGAGGGCGTGTATAGCCTTTTGGAGAGATTGTAAAGATCTCTCTGCCCGTGCTGGTGACTCCAATAGTATGTTCAAATTGTGCTGATAACGAGCGATCCCTTGTGACAGCAGTCCACTTGTCCTGCAGTACTATGACGTCCGGTTTACCTGCGTTGATCATGGGCTCAATAGTAAAGCACATTCCTTCCTCTAATGTAGGGTTAAAGGACGGTTCATAATAGTGAACAACGTTTGGAGGCATGTGAAACTCCTTGCCAATGCCGTGGCCACAAAAATCTCTAACAACAGAAAATCCATACTGTTCCACGTATTCTTGTATCGTTTTCCCTATGACGGCCAACCCAACACCTGGTCGTACTTGATCTATGGCAAGCATCATCGCGTCATAAGTGACTTCGCATAGCCGCCTAGCTTTTGTTGGAGCTTTACCGACGTAGTACATACGGCTTGTGTCACCATACCAACCATCCACTATGACCGTGACGTCAATGTTAAGTATATCACCGTCTTCAAGTTTCCTATTGCTGGGAATGCCATGACATATGACGTGATTGATAGAAGTACAAATGGACTTTGGATATCCTTTGTAATTTAGTGGGGCCGGAACATATCCATCCGATACGATTTTGTCATGACATAGGGTATTGAGCGTGTCAGTAGTCGTTCCTGGATGAACGTAATCTGTGATGAAGTCAAGTACGGATGCACTGTAGACCCCTGCTTTTCTCATACACAGGAAATCCTGTTTGGTATACTTCTGAATGTGGGAACGACGATCCATATGTGATGTTGCGTGACTGGATTGTTGAAATATTAGTTGATGTAAATTGTGTTGTAGACAAGTTATACAATGGGTGGTACAACTTCGACAAGTTATATATTTCACATAGTGTACCAGTCCATATGAAATTAAAAGCACTTAGCGTTTGTTTGGTGGTATCCTTGCTTTTTACAGGTTGTGCAAGGGACTTGTCAAGCAATGTATATACCAGTGATAGCTCTCTCAACCTGACCCTTGAAGGTCAAGTGATAGCTTCTAGGCCTATTATAGTTAAGGAATCAGACAAATTGTCTGACAGTACACTTGGTATGGTAGCGGGAGGTGTCTTTGGAGGCGTTGCAGGTAGCAACGCAGGTGGAGGAGGAGGACAAGCAGCAATGATAGCTGCCGGAGCTATAGCTGGCGCTATAGTTGGTTCCATTGTGGAGAGTAAACTGAGCCAAGCAGATGGAATGGAATACGTTGTAAAGGTTGATAGATCCCAAATTAGTGATGGGTATTACGAGGGTAGTGCTGTTATGCGCAACGCAATTGCAGCGGCAAAGGCTACCGGTCTGATCACTATAATACAGGGCAAAGATCAATTGATAAATGTCGGTCAGGGTGTCTACATCATTCTGTCTCCTAAACGTGCTAGGGTCATAGCTAAGTAGTACTGGTACTTTGGAGAGAGAAGACATGGTTTGTGATTCTGACGGTTTAGCAAGTAGTCGTGGTATGTCTAAGATGCGTGTTCTTCACCTTGTTGTTATTCTAAGTGCTCTCACCCTTGTAGTTGGTTGTGTTGCTCCCCAAACAACCGAGCGTAGGCAGTCCAGCTTTAATAAGAGAGACCTGGTTACATCTGGAGTAAATGTGCTTCCAACAGAGTCTGTTGTCAAAACAACAAGTCTGTTTGGAGGAAATGAACAGCGCATGTACGAGTACGAAGAGTACATTGAAAACATCATAACAGATGAAGTCAGAAGTGCTTTCAAGGAGAAGGGTTATCAAGTAGACGTCTTGTCAAAGGGCTATCTGCATCAAGAGAAGTTGTCTGCTCAGTTTTTGCGACTGAAAGAAAATTACGCTTCTAAGATGCCTGAACTATACTCGCAGTATTTAATGCCTGTGGAAGCTGCGTTTAGTATCAAAAGCAATATCGGACAGAGCACCATAAAATTTGCTGAAGGCAAAAAGTATTTGGTGATATGTGACTATCAAATGAGTTCCCAGACAAACGGTGCGAGAGTCTCTGGCATAGCGCTGCAGGTCCTGACTGGTATACGATTCACCGATCAATCTGACACGTTTTCTATGACTATAGGCATCGTGGACAATGAGACCGGTGATATAGTCTGGACTAACACGACGAACATTGCTTACGGCATGTTTAACGGTCTTATGATTACCACGAATGCTAATGCAGAAGAAGCAGATAGAAAACACATTAAGTGGATCGTTGGTAAGATATTGGAGCCTTTGTTTAATACAAAAGAACAATGATTTAGTGGCCCGTTGCTATAGATGGGCGAAGGAGGTGAAGCGACAATCTTAAATGTTTTCTGCAAAATTTAGGAAATAGTGACATTAAAGGCCTGAGTACCAATGCACGCTTTTGCAAGTGATGACAGATGAGGAGTGCTGGAGCGAGAAAGAACGGAGTGTCAATTGAAGCGGGGTGTGGATATCCGTCTTCACGGGTATGAAAAAAAGGGGAGCGGGCATGGCCAAAGGGAGGTGCAGGAACGACAAAGGAGAGGTGACGGAGTGACAAAAGGGGCCGCCGGGCATGGGAAAGTGGCAAAGGAGAGATGCCGGAGAGTGGCAGAGGAGGAGTACTGGAGTGACAGATGGGAAGTCTCTGGTGGCATTAAGAGCGATGATGCCAATGCCCATTTTAAATGATTCAAAACGGATTTTGTGAAACTCGCCTCTGTGCAGTTATTTCAATAGGCTTACGCAGCCTCATCCTCAAATCCAGTTGCCTTATTTAATCTGAAATTTGGTATACGAGCCTATTCGTGCAGATAAAGGAATGGAAAACCCGATCATGGCCCACTCTAGCTGTTTCATAAATTCAGGCAGACATGATGTGATTTTAGACGTGTTGAGTAGTATGTGAATTGTTAACACAATACCAAAACAAGTGAATATACCAACTATCTTGCCTACTACACCGTTTGTTGTAGACTCCTTGTCAAATAGCTGCTGCCCAACTACGGTAAATATGATTGCAAGATACACCTTCCATACATATGCAGTCATCATGCCAATGCCGTTTATATGTAGAAGTATTAAGGTGCTCAAAACTAGTAAAAACACCATCCGTTTGGTAATGTCATCAAGCGCCATGTACACCAATACCAAGATGCTACCAAAAAAGATAGCGCCTAGTATGTCAAAGTAAGTATGGTACCCCATGTACACCAAACTAAACCCTACGCCGACTAATAGAAGTATAGTGAGAAGTTTGACGACTACGCTTCTTGAATTAAGCATCAACCAGCCATAAAAAACAACGCAGGACTGCATATGACCACTTGGAAATGCAAAACCTGCCTTACCAAGATGTTCCAGTAATGGAACCTGAAATATGTTTTTTAATGATAAATTGAGTAACATGCTCAACAGCAAAAGGCATATACCATGAAAGAAAACTTTGTGGCTCAATGCAATGTAGCCCAAAATCATAATCGGTATAATCGCAATTTCATTGCTAAAGCTTAGGATTGTTTGGCAAATGATTGTAAGCATACAAATTATTCGTGGTTAAAGTGTATTTTGATTTGAATCATAATGAATTAAGAGAAATTGGCAACATTTTTGAATCATTTAAAATGAGAATTTGTATAAGAGCATGTCCGCAAATTAATTGAAATGAAAAGAATTCGGGCAATAGTTGCCTGTTAAGTTGTTGGCAAAGGAAGATGGATACCCGTTTTCACGGGTATGACCCAGGAGGAGCGGGTATGACGCAGGAGGAGAGGGTATGACAAAGGAGGAACGGGGATGATGCAGGAGGAGGGGGGATGATGCAGGAGGAGCGGCATGGCAAAAGGGAGGTGCAGGAACGACAAAGGAGAGATGACGGAGAGTGGCAGAGGAGGAGAGTGTGGGAGCGACAAAGGAAGAGTTGCGTGGAGTGATAGAGCATACACACTAACATATCTCATATTTGCAGATAAGCTCTAAGATTCCATCACACAAAATATAGTATGTGATTTCATTGGTGTTGCGGTACCGGTGTTTTTGAGCTATACTTCAGCCAGCTTTCAAAAACTTTAGCAAAAGTATGAAAAAAATATCAATCGCAGTATCATTGGTGATCGTGCCGATCGCAGTGGTCTGGGTTCTACTGGCAAATAGATTTGAAAAATGTTTAAAAGAGGATATTTTTGGAAATCCTGAACAAGCTATAGTCCGTCAAATTGTCAAAACTGACGCATCTTCATTGCAGGTTGATAAATACTTGTTTAGGTTCTCAATGGGAGAGACTACCTTCTTTGAAGAAACTGGAGTTGGTAAAGTCCAAGTTGAAGGTTTGCAAGGAAGCTATAACCCCTTGACTCAAAAGGTGACACTAAAGACGAGCGGTGAAAAGGCTAAGATACAATTGGGTGGACTCAATGCATACGTCGATAAGCCATCTGGAATCATTGAGTTTGATGCGGCGGTGTTAACTCAGCCAGTGACCCCCCTACCTGACCTAGATGTTACCTTTAAAATGGAAGGTCCGTATTCCATATACTTTGAAAGCGATAATAGTAAAATATACAAAGCTGACAGTTCAAGTATAACTATTAGCGGTAAGAAAACTGACACTGGTGGCTATAAAATTAGCTATAAAGGTGACACAAATGGAATGGATTCAGTCTCGTATTACTCTAGGATCTTAAGGAGGTTGGGTGCTACTGGACTATCTGCATTAGAGGAGAATGGCACACAGTATGTGGACAGTTTCTTTGGACAATCGAACATGAATTTGTCAATAGTAGCAGAGATTCCAAAGGTTTTGGTTGATATGCTGGCAACTCCAGAAAAGTTAGATGTACACGTCATGAAAGTGATAGCGCTACAAGACAAATACCTTGTGGACATATCCTATAATATGACATCCAGTGGAGCTTTTGCCAAGTATAAAGTCAGCTTTGTAAATGATGGAGCTCATAATATCTCCTGGGAGTTGATGAATGAATGTAGTTATAATCAAGAACGTATTGCTAATCAAACCCAGAGGGAAGCTCTCTTAAAAGGATTGCTGAAGGTGGCCTCAGGTAGTATCAAGAATCAAGGTATGGAGAGTACAACAGACCTTATCACTACAAAGGATTTAGAGCCGTTGCTTGACTTCTTCGGTACGACCTATGTACTTGATGTAAAAGGCAGCTACAACACCCTGTTGGGCTACACTGTTGTTCCGCTGCATTTTCAGATCGGCGAGCACAGCATTGATGGACAGCTGGATCACTCACGGTACACAAGAAAAATTTCAGGTAACTTTGTGGTATCTGATCCCAATGCTATGGTAATGAAGACAGTCGCTGCAATTGAGGTGTTCTATCCTTTGATTGAGAAGCTTGACAAGGTCAGGGAGATGCAAGGAAGAAAAAAAATGATGATGGATCTCGAGAGGGTAGTAGCTAACATTAAAGAAAACGGTTACAGTGCTGTCTCTGTTCTCCATAAGGATGGTGAGTTAAAGCCAGGGGAGCCACTGAAATTTGACGTGGCCTTTGGGTTCAAGGACTATAACTTCACGATTAACGACAAAAGCTTTTTGACGATTCTTATGGATTCAAGGATAGGGAAGTTTTTAATGGGCTTTGAAAAGCCAGCGGAGCAACCAGCACAAAAGCCAGTCGAGCCGCAGTTGAAGTAATCTCGAGTGTTTTGTCATTTTATTTAAATCAAATCTATAAATTTTGTAAGCATTATGAAAATTGACGCAAATAGTATTAGAGTCGGTAATATACTAGAGCATGATAACAAGTTGTGGTCTGTGCTCAAGACAATGCACACACAACCGGGTAAAGGTGGTGCATACGTGCAAGTAGAGCTAAAAGAAATAGTCTACGGTACAAAAAATAACGTTAGGTTTCGTAGTAGCGAGTTTGTGGAAAAAGCTCAGCTTGAACAAAGAGTATGCCAATGCCTCTACACCGAAAGTGATGCCGTGGTCGTGATGGATGTCGATAACTATGAGCAAATAACGATACCATTAAGCTTTTTTGAAGGATTTGCAGATTTTTTAGTCGAAGGATTGCAAGTAACAGTAGAATATTACCAGGATAGGCTCGTTACAGCCTCGTTGCCAGAGACTCTAACTGTAAAAGTTGCTACTTGTGAACCCGTCGTGAAAGGTCAAACCGCAGCCGCTTCATATAAGCCTGCAGTTCTTGAGAATGGCAAAAGAATTATGGTGCCTCCGTTTATCAGCGAAGGAGATCAAATAATAATCAAAACTTTAGAATTGGAATATTTAGAAAAAGCCAAATAAACTGGAAAGTGTGGCTTGTCTAATAAAAGATTTTAAATGAGTTCTTAAGATATAGGCATGCTTGAAGTGTTTGAAGTGTATCTACCGATCGCTGGAGTTAGCATCAATGCCTTGCTCTTGGTATCAGTTGGAGTTGCAATAGGTGTGCTTGGTGGAATTTTTGGTTTAAGTGGTGGAGTATTTATAGTATCAATACTCATGGCGATAGGGATCTCATCCCAAGTAGCAGTGGCTGCATCCATCAATCAAATGACAGCTGCGTCGTTTTCAGGTTTTATAGCATACGCAAAAAGAAAAAGGGTTGACTATAAACTGGGCGCACTAATGTTGGTAGGTGCAATCCTGGGTTCAACAATAGGTGTATGGGTCTTTGATATACTCAGTGAAGTAGGAGTAATAGATACTGTAATTTCAGTGGGCTTCATATTAATACTTGGCACTGTAGGATATATCACTGCTAAAGATGCTGCAGTATTGCTGTTTTACAAGTTTAAAAACGAACCACCTCCCAAACAGCATAAAAAAACTTTACTAAGCAACATTGCATTACCATACCAAGTCCACTTTCCAAGCGCGAGAGAAGAGATCAGTATATTCTCCCCTTTAATTATAGGTTTTGGTGGAGGATTTGTAGTCTCAGTAATGGGTATAGGGGGTAGTATTATCATCATACCATCGATGATATACATTCTTAAAATATCCGAGCCCTTTACAGCAGGTACTACACACTTTCAAATAGTCTTCACAACTATAATCGCAACGATTTTGCACTCTATGACCTCTCATAACCTTGATATAGTGCTGTCATCCATCTTGATGTTGGGCACTGCGTTTGGTGTTCAAATAGGAGTCAGAATAGGCGCTAAATGGCATCCAGAGAATTATAGAATACTATTGGCCCTAGTTCTAGTACTGCTCTGTGTACAAGTCGCATATGGAATTGTTGCAACGCCCAGATCGCTATATTCCATAGAATATACAGCAAATAAATGACACGTAAATATGGACAGATACTGATAGCGTTGATAGCGTTGCTCTCCTATTCAAACATTGGCTGGAGTAAACAATCAAATTGGCATGTGTCGACAGATAAAGTGTATCTTAACTCAGATTTCCACGGAGAACAGATTAGTTTACTTGGTAATGTCGACAAGCGCTATGAAGTTATAGTCACTGTAGAAGGTCCTTATAAACCATACAGAGTGCGACAAAAAGAAAGTGTAAATGGAATGTGGCTAAGTTCTAGAAGCTTTTACATTGCAAATGATGCATCGTATTTTTTTATAGCATCTACAAATGACTTGCCTCAAATTACAACACCACAGAGACTAAACACACTTGGAATACATTATCCTCAATATCCATATGTCGTCTCTGCCAAGTGTAAAAAAGAGTGTATTGCAAGATTTAGAGAGAATTTTCAAAAATATAAGGAAAGTATTAAGCTTTATCCAACCGATATAGCAAAAATAGAACGAGTTGGTTTGGATATGTTGCGTACCAGTTTCTTAATACCAGAGCGTGCTATTACCGGAACGTACAAGATAAAAGTATATATTTTCGACCAGTATTTTTTGAAAGAACAAGTCACCATTCCGCTCAATGTGCTAAAAATAGGAATGTACAATAAAATAGATGAGATGGCAGAAAAGAGACCGCTTGCATACGCATTATGGGCTGTAGGGATTGCTTTAAGCATCAGTTTATTGGCAGCTCTAGCGTTCAGAAATCACGTATGAGCTCTTCCAGGCTGTCATCTTCTATTGCTTTTCTTATTTTGGACATTAGATCAAGGTAGTAGCTAACATTGTGCAATGTCATCAACATCGCCCCAAGTATCTCCTTTGCCTTTACCAGATGATGTAAATAAGCTCTTGTGTAGTTTGTGCAGGTGTAACAACTGCAGTACGGATCCAGGCGCGTTTCATCTTCAGCATACTTTTGGTTTCTAATGTTGATAGTACCCCCTTTTACAAAAGCTTGGCCGTTTCTTCCAGATCTTGTAGGTAGTACACAGTCAAACATGTCAACCCCCATACATACAGCTTGGACTATGTCAGATGGCTTGCCGACACCCATCAAATAACGTGGTTTGTCCTGTCGCATAAGAGATGTAGTGTGATCAAGTATCCTTAGCATCGTTGCCTTGTCCTCCCCTACAGCTAAACCACCTATTGCATAACCGTCAAACTGTATGCTGTTTAGTATTTTGACTGATTCAGTCCTTAGATCTTCGTACATACCTCCCTGTACTATACCAAATAGACCATAGCCAGATCTCGATATGTACGCAGACTTCGATCTGTCCGCCCATGCCATAGATAGTTCCATCGATTTTTGTGCTTCCAAATGTGTAGCAGGATATGAAGTGCACTCGTCAAACGCCATGGTAATAGTACTGCCTAGCAAGTGTTGTATTTCCATAGAACGTTCTGGAGTTAGTTCATACTTCGTACCGTCAATATGCGAGCGGAAAATCACACCGTGGTGCGATACTTTCCTTAAGCCTGCCAAAGACATCACTTGAAAACCACCAGAGTCTGTCAGTATGGGTTTATGCCAGTTCATGAGCTTGTGAAGGCCACCCATCCTGGCGACTCTTTCTGCTCCTGGCCTCAACATCAAGTGATAGGTATTTGACAATATAATGTCGGCTCCAGCACCTGAGACATCTTCCGGAAACATCGCCTTGACAGAACCAACCGTACCAACAGGCATAAAGGCAGGTGTTTTGATGATGCCGTGGGCGGTCTCAACGAGCCCAGTCCTCGCCCTTGTGCCTTGCTTCAAAATCCTAAAAGCAACCGACATGGCTTTACAGTGTGTTGTCTATATCAAGAATGGTCTCCACCAAAGCTCTATCCTGCTATATTTTATATCCTGTGACCAAGTCTTGCAGCAAGCTCCCGACGATATGCGTCGAAATCCTGAATGTCAACAGTGGCGACACCAGTCTCCATCGCTGCCTTGGCGACCGCAGGAGATACTGTATATATCAACCTGTGATCAAAAGGTACTGGAATGATATATTCAGGTCCATACTCCATAACCCTGTTGTTATAAGCAGCTCTCACTTCTTGCGGGACTTGCTCTCTCGCAAGCATTGCAAGCGCATTCGCAGCAGCAAGTTTCATAGATGTGTTGATAGCCTTTGCTCTCACATCTAGTGTGCCCCTAAAGATGTAAGGAAAGCCAAGTACGTTGTTGACTTGGTTGTTATAGTCACCTCTTCCTGTGGCAATGATAGCGTCGCCCCTAACTTCTTTTACTTCGTCTGGAGTAATTTCAGGTTCTGGGTTTGCCATGGCAAATATAATCGGATTTTTTGCCATAGAAGATACCATCTCCTTTGTTAATATTCCCTTTGTTGATAATCCAATGAATACGTCAGCGCCTACTATTGCCTCGCTTAAGGTACGATGTTTGGTGTCAGTAGCGTGGGCCGACTTCCACTCGTTCATTCCATGGGTGCGTCCTTTATATATGACACCTTGTGTATCACAGAATATAATGTTATCACCAGGTATGCCCATCGATTGCAGTAGATCCGCGCATGCAATACCTGCAGCACCCGCTCCATTGATCACGATTTTAACATCAGTTAGCTTTCTTTGAGTAAGATGTGTCGCATTGATCATGCCTGCACAGACTACTATGGCCGTACCATGCTGATCATCATGAAATACAGGGATATCCATCAATTGAGTAAGTGCATTCTCAATGATAAAACACTCAGGAGCTTTGATGTCCTCCAGATTGATCCCTCCCCAGCTTGGTCCCAAGTATCTGACTGCATTGATAAATGTCTCTGGATCCATAGTGTCAACCTCTATGTCAACCGCATCGATGTCAGCGAAACTTTTAAATAATACCGCCTTGCCTTCCATCACAGGTTTTGAAGCAAGAGCTCCTATATTGCCAAGTCCAAGTACTGCAGTGCCATTTGATATGACGGCAACAAAGTTACCCTTTGACGTGTACTCAAATACCTTGGCTTTGTCTGCTGCTATCTCTTTGCATGGTGCCGCAACCCCTGGAGAATATGCCAAAACCAGATCCGCCTGGCTTTTAACGGGTTTAGATGATTCCATCACCAGTTTTCCCTTACGCCCTTTGCTGTGAAAGTCTAAAGCATTTTTATACAGAGATGCGTTGTATGATTGGTTGTCTACTGTCATAGGTCTACTTTGATTAGTTTGTGGATATATACTTCACTTAGTACTATTTCGCCGATAAGTCTAGATAATTTTGATACTACACAACATTGTAAGTCTGAGATCTGGAGTGATAAGGTAGTAGTAGGTAAAGAGTGGAACTGACAACCATAAATATCAACAGAAACAAAAAAGAAAGATTGCAATCAACGCCATAGTGGAAATAATCGTATTTATTGGTCTACTAAAATGTATCAGAGGTTAGCAAAGTCTATAATGTTCTCCCATTTTAGAAACGGTACTACAGTTCTTTACATACTGGTCGGAGTATTACTCGTCTCCGCCGTGTTTTATTTTAAAAGCTACATGCTCCAAAACGTTATCCACGTTCCATACCAAGAGCATGGAAAAGAACTGGCCTATGTATACAAAAATACAATTTGGAGACGCTATTTCCCAGTCGTTGGGTATCTATCTGATAAGCCCTCTGCAGTTGTTGCGACCTACAATGAATACGCATCATTCAAAGACGAAACAACAAAGTTTTTTGATTTTGGGAAGCTTGTAAAGATCGCAGTGTACTTGCAACACAATAAAGTGTTTTTTGAGCACAGTGTCAAAGGGATTTTAGCTGGCTCAAAGGATAGTGGAGTTTCTCCAAGTAGCGTTCAAGAGACTGGACACACTAGCTATATAACAACAGCAAGGTTTACAGATGGTAAAGATCAACATTCCTCCACAATTTTAAAAGTGTTGATACCAATTAGCGTGGATGCAAATGTTCAAGGGTTTGAAGAGCTTTCATCAAAAGCAACCGGAGTGCTGGAGCTCAATTACGATGTTACAAGCGAAGTAACTGCAATAAACCGTGCACATATTTTAATGCTTGTGACCGTCTTGTCTGTATGGGGCGCAATTGCACTCATACTGTTTGTATACATCAGAAGGTTTGAACGAATACTAGAACAACAAGAAGAAAAAGCATCCGATATTGCAGCAGCTAAGGCAAGTATAGAGAGCGAAAGTAAAGATAAATCTATGTTTCTGGCAAATATGAGTCATGAACTACGTACACCACTCAATGCCATTATTGGATTTTCCGAGATCATAGAAAAGGAAAATTTTGGTCCAATTGGTCATGAGAAATATAAGGAGTTTATAACTGATATTCATACGTCAGGATTGCACTTGTTGGAATTGATAGAAGACATATTAGATTTTTCAAAAGCAGATGAAGGCAAATTACAGTTGGCTGTAGAACCAGTCGATTTGACAAAAATGGTCAAAGTGACATTGCGGATGATTACACCAAGAGCAGAGACAGGAAAAATTACCCTAAAAGATGAAACTGAAAATACCCATATTGTAATTAACGCAGATAGCAAAAGGTTGAAGCAAGTTTTGCTAAATATTTTGTCAAATGCTGTTAAATTTACTCCAGAATATGGCAGTATCACTGTTAGGCTTGGGTATAACAAAGAGCATACCCATATAGTCATTGAAATAATAGACACAGGAGTCGGTATGGAAGCTCAGGACATTGCAATGGCTATGACACCATTTGCTCAGGTGGATAATAAGCTGAGCCGCAAATACACTGGAACTGGCCTTGGTCTGCCTCTCACCAAAAAGCTTGTAGAGTTAATGTCCGGCGTCTTTGAAATAAAGAGCGAGATAGGTATTGGTACAACGGTCGTGCTCACGTTTCCAGTAAGTCCGTGCGTCAGAAGTGATGGAGAGGAGAAGGGATGAGGGGTTGAGGAGATAAAATGGATTGAAAATCCATAAGAAAATGGTATGAATATGTCATAAAGCTTATGGATTTTACATATCAGATATGCCAATAGAAAACAAAGTTTCCAGTCAAAAACAAGGAAGATTATTTTG